>JALURD010000187.1 GCA_027057815.1 Acidilobaceae archaeon
GGCACAAAGGAGGGGTGGGTCGCTACCTGAAGATGTCTAAATCCCTTCTAAACTCTTTAGATCATGGTATAGCTCGAACAAAGAAGCACGGGGGCTCCTACCCCGCATCCCGCCCATCCCCGCCCAGCCTCCTCGAAGTAGATGCAGGATTACCCTTACCCGCGGCTGGCGGGTCAGGCTCTTGCCGGGTCTCTTCACGGCCCCTGTTATAGGTATTAGGGTGGATCTACCGGTTTAATGGGCTCCTCCTGCACAATAGTGTACCTAGGCTGGTGGGGTTTAGGAGGGTATGAGCACAAGTAAGGACCTGGAGTTTAAAGTGTTGGCCGACGCCTTCGAGGCTATGGAGCGTATCACGTCTAGGACGCAGCTGACGCTGCTAATGGTTAGACTGCTCAAGCAGACCCCGCCTGAGGTTGTCGACAAGGTTGTCTACCTGATCCAGGGCAAGTTGGGGCCTGATTGGAAAGGTTACCCTGAGCTCGGCGTAGGAGAGAAAATGCTCGTGCTTGCCATAGCCTCAGCTTACAAGGTGTCCGCTTCTCAAGTTGAGAAGCTCTACAAGAGCCTTGGAGACCTGGGATCCGCCGCCGAGAAGCTTGCACTCAAGTATAGGTCGCAAAGGAGGCCAATGGGACTCGAGGCCTTCATGGGTGGCGGCGAGGAGAAACTCACAGTCACCAGGGTCTACAACACCCTACTAAGAGTTGCTATGGCCACGGGCGAGGGAAGCAGGGACCTGAAGCTCAGGCTAGTTGCCGGGCTCCTCACGGAGGCCTCGCCCAAGGAGGCCAAGTATATAGTTAGATTCATAGAGGGTAAGCTTAGGCTCGGCGTGGGCGACGCGACCATACTTGATGCACTAGCCATAGCCTTCGGCGGCGGCGCACATGCAAGGGAGGTCATCGAGAGAGCGTACAACCTCAGGGCCGACCTGGGCTCGATAGCTAGGATAGTCATGGAGCAGGGCGTTGAAGCCCTTAAGGATGTGAAGCCACAGGTGGGCGTACCCGTCAGGCCCATGCTAGCGGAGAGGCATAATGACCCGGCTGAAATCCTCAGAAAAGTCGGAGGCAGGGGGCTCGTCGAGTATAAGTACGATGGTGAGAGGGGCCAGATCCATAAGGACGGCGACAAGATATACATATTCTCCAGGAGGCTGGAGAACATCACTCACATGTATCCCGACGTAGTCGAAATAGCTAGGAAGTACATTAGAGCCGAGAAGGCTATAATCGAGGGGGAGATAGTGGCTATCGACCCCGATACTATGGAGTTGAGACCCTTCCAGGAGCTCATGAGGAGAAAGAGGAAGCACGAGATACATAAGGCTATGAGGGAGGTGCCAGTCGCCGTCTTCCTATTCGACGCGCTCTACAAGGATGGCGAAGACCTTACCATGAAGCCCCTGCCGGTCAGGAGGAAGTATCTGGAAGAAATGATTCAAGCTACGGAGACCTGGATGCCAACCCCATACATTATAACTAGTGACCCTGAAGAGCTTAACAAGTTCTTCCTCAAAGCCATAGAGGATGGAGCCGAAGGCGTCATGGTTAAGGCAATCCACGACCAGTCGATATACAGGGCTGGCGCGCGTGGGTGGCTATGGATAAAGTTCAAAAGAGACTACAAGAGCGAGATGATAGACACAGTCGACCTCGTCGTTGTTGGCGGTTTCTACGGTAAGGGTAGGAGGGGCGGCAAGATAGGAACACTCCTCATGGCAGCTTACGACCCTAAGACTGACACCTTTAAGACAGTCTGCAAGGTGGGCTCTGGCTTCACCGACGAGGACCTTGATAGAATGGAAGAGATCCTGGGCCCTTACAGGATCCCGCACAAGCACCCAAGGGTAGAGTCTAAGGTGGAGCCTGACGTCTGGTTCGCTCCAGCCAAGGTTGCGGAGATAATCGGCGCCGAGTTAACCTTATCCCCCATGCACACGTGCTGCCTAGGCAAGGTTAAACCGGGAGTCGGGATATCGATTAGATTCCCCAGGTTTATCAGGTGGAGGGACGACAAGAACCCAGAGGACGCTACCACCGAGGAGGAGCTGCTTGAAATGTATAAGAGGCAGTTGAGGAAAGTTGAGGAGGAACAGGCGCCTACTTAGAGACCTCGTGAGACAACGGTCTGAAATACTCTACTCACTCGCAGTGGAAGCTGTCAGAATAGGCGACGTCGAATACGCGAGGATGCTAACCAGCCTCATCCGAAGACTATCCGAGCGGAACAGGGTAAGACTGCCGAGAAGGCTCAAGAGGGGGATATGCAAGAACTGCGGCGCCCCCCTTCTGCCGGGTTTAACGGCTAGAGTGAGGCTCAGGAGCCAAGGGAGAATGTCTTATAGGGTCGTCGTCTGCGAGCTATGCGGCTGGATCCACCGCTACCCCTATAAGACCCGGAGTACCCGTGCTTCACGGAAGCAGGGAGGGTCTCAAGGTGAGTCTGAGGGAGAAAGTGAAGCAAGCGCACCACGCGAGCCCGGATGTCATTATCGGGAAGAATGGGATAACGCAGGGGGTCATCGAGGAGATAAAGAGGAGGCTCAAGGCTAAGGGCGTCATCAAGGTTAAGATGCTAAGGACTGCCCTAGAAGGCAGGGGGCTTGATAGGAGAGAGGCGGCTAAGCTAGTCGCTCAGCTGGCTGGAGCGAGACTTATGGGTATTAGGGGGAGAACCTTCGTCCTGGCAGCCCGCCAGCAGACGCGGGAAGGTGTCGCTTTAAACTCCCAGGGGTACCCGCAGTGGCGCTTGGGGAGGGCTGATAGGGGATGGTCACGGCGCTAGACGTCCCGGCGGACTTGCTGATAAAGAGGGTTGCTGAGAAGCTAAAGAAGGAGTACGAGCAGGTAAAACCTCCGGTATGGGCTTACTTCGCCAAGACTGGCGTGCACAAGGAGAGGCCTCCACAGGACCCTGACTGGTGGTACATGAGGGCGGCCTCTATACTTAGGAAGCTCTACAAGTCGGGCCAACCTATAGGCATCGAGAGGTTCAGGGTCATCTACGGCGGAAGAATGAATAGGGGCGTCGCGCCCGAGAGGTTCGCTAAAGCCAGTGGTGCCGTCATACGCAAGATACTACAGCAACTCGAGGCGGCAGGGCTGGTGAGGAAGGTACCTGGGAAGGGTAGGGAGCTAACACCACAGGGGAGGAGCCTGCTGGATAGGACTGCCAAGGAGATTATGCAGGAACTAGTAAAGGAGTACCCCGAACTAGAGAGGTACCTGTAAATAACGACCACCCTCTCCTCAGAACCGATACCTATTAACTCTACTTCCCTCCACTACCCCGACTAGGTGAGTATAGGTGTCCGTTGAGCCTGTTGATGATGCGGAGTTAGAGGAGATTCGCAGGAGGAAACTCCTGGAACTACAGAAGCAACTTGAGGAGGAGAGGAGGCGTAGAGAACAGCAGGCTATACTTGAGGCTCAGAGGGAGGCTGTACTAAGGAGGATCCTAACTGAGTCTGCAAGGAGCAGGCTGGCCAACGTTAAACTAGTCAAGCCGGAGCTAGCTAGGGCGGTAGAGGATTATATAATCCAGCTGGTGCAGGTAGGCCGCCTTACTCCGCCCGTCGGGGAGGACGTTGTCGTAGAGTTACTTATTAGGCTCGACTCCCAGGGGAGGCGTGAACCGACGATACGCTTCAAAAGGAAGTGAGGCCTGCGCCGCACTAGGCGGGAGTGAGGTGGAGGGTGCATGGCGAGAAATAAGCCGCATGCGAGGAAGCTCAGGCTGGCGAGGGCGCTGAAGTCTAATAGCCCGGTACCCGTTTGGGTGATTATCAAGACTGCTAGGAGGTTCACGTATAACCCCAAGCGGAGGCACTGGAGGCGCTCGAAGTTAAAGGTGTAGGGGGTGTGAATAGTGCCCAGTGAGCCCGGTCACTACGTGTACGTGATACCCTTGTCACGCGTATACTGGGGTAGGAGAACTAATCGGGCTGATAGAGCAGTAAAACTTGTAAGGCGGTTCATCCAAAGGCACACTAAGGTCGACAGGGTACTGATAACCAACGAGGTCAACGAGTACATATGGCAGAGAGGCCGTGAAAAGCCTCCTAGACGTATCAAGGTGTTAGTCACGGTTAAGGAAGTCGAGGAGGAGGGCGAGAAGAAGAAGCTGGCCATAGTCAGGCTGGCTGGTGAGAAGCTTAAGCCAGGCAAGTACGAGGTAAAAACGGAGAAGAAGCAGTAAACTATTAACTTTAACACACCACGATTAGCTGGGTAACGAGTCTGGGGGCGCCCGCATATGGCCAAGTTTGAGGTGGCAAAGCTACAGATCTTAGGTAACCCCAACATCGGCGTCTATATACACGTCACAAACAGGCTGGCATTTGTGCCTCCTGGACTTACACATCACGATCTTGAGGTCATCAGAAGCGTCCTAGGAGTAGACCTGGCCGAAGTCGTGGTATCTGGGATGAGACTGCTAGGCATAATGATGGCTGGCAATGATAATGGAGTAATCCTACCAAAAACCGTTACAGAGGAGGAGCTACAAGCCATAAAGAAGGCTGTAGGCGACATGAATATTGCTGTGCTGCCCTCCACAAACAACGCGGTGGGCAACCTAATAGCCGCCAACAATAGGGGAGCCATAGTATATCCGGGCTTAGAGGATGGTGCAGTTAAGGTGATAGAGGACACCCTCGGCGTTGAAGTAATCAAAGCGTCTGTAGCGGGCACGCCGGTAGTAGGCTCGGTTATAGTAGTAAATAATAGAGGAGGCCTTGTCCACCCCGACGCGAGTGAGGATGAGATAAAGACGTTGGCGGATATATTTAAGGTGCCAATAATACCCGGAACGGTTAATTTCGGGGTATCGCTGGTGCGCACAGGCCTGGTGGCTAACGACCGGGGAGCCATAGCTGGCGAGGACACTACGGGCCCCGAGCTGGCCCGTATACAAATGGCTCTGGGAGGTGAGTCCGGGTGAGTGAGGTCAAGATATTCAGGGTTAAGGGTCGTATGCTACTATCCCACGATAGGTTCCCTGAGTGGAGGAACTTCACAATCTACGTGAGAGCCCTCAAGCCTGAACATGCATTAGAGCGTGTATACTCCGAACTAGGATCAAGACACAAGCTCAGAAGAAGACACATAAAGATCGAGGAGGTCAAGGAGGTCCCACTGGAGGAAGTTGAGGACTTAACCATCATAAGGCTCTCGCAGCTGGAGCGCTGGGTGAAAGTGTAATGGCTAAACAGCCAAGCCGTGAGGAGTTAGCCTATATCCAGAGCCAAATGCTGGCTTTGCAAGAGCAGATGACTAGCCTTCAATCCCTCATAGCCCAGTTTGAGGCTGCTATTAACAACTTGAAGGCCGCCGCGGACTCTATCGATGCCATAGTTAGGGGGCCCGAGGAAGTTGTGTTCCCCCTAGATCCTGGGTTCAACACTTATGTGCGCGGGCGCCCCCTCAATAACGACAAATTCATAGTTCACATAGGCTTAGACTACTACGCTGAGGCGGATGCCTCCACAGTGCTTAAGATCATAGCAAAGAAGAGGAGCAGGCTTGAGAGAAGCTTACAGGAGATGCAGGAGAGACTAGCTATGCTCGCATCCATATATGAAAAGTACAGGCAAGCCCTGGCTGAGGCTGCCGCGGCTGCCCAGCGGAGAACGGGGTGACCGCTCCCTCTTGTTCGGTAGACTCAAATCCGTCCTCAATAAGGCGGTTAAGTCACTCGCCTCCAAGGCCTTAGAGAAAACTCTATCAGAGGAGGACGTAGACGAAGTCCTGGAGGAGTTAAAAATGGAGCTCCTAGAGAACGAGGTCGCCTTTGAAGTGGCCGAGGAGCTGGCCGAGAAGGTTAAATCGCGCCTAGTCGGCTTGAAAGTTAATAGAGGCACTAAAGTTGAGAGGGTGGTTCTTGACGCATTCAGAAATGCTCTACTCGAGATACTAGGCCAGCCCGGCCCTGACTTAGTGGAGGAGGCTAGGAGAAGGTGTGGCAGGGGGAAGCCTCTCGTGGTTGTCTTCCTGGGAGTAAATGGGACCGGTAAAACCACCTCCATAGCCAAGCTGGCATACCTTATGAAGAGGAACGGCATTACCCCGGTCCTAGCCGCGGCAGACACATTCAGAGCCGGTGCCCAGGAGCAGCTTGAAGTCCATGCCTCGAAGGTCGGCGTCCCTGTAATTAGGGGAAAATATGGGTCTGATCCTGCAAGCGTCGCCTTTAGCGCCATAGAATACGCGAAGGCCCGGAATTACTGTGTTGTGCTAGTAGATACCGCTGGCAGGATGCACGTCGATTACGACTTGATGGGTGAAATGAGGAAGATAGTAAGGGTCTCCAAGCCGGACTTTAAAATCCTAGTTGTTGACGCCCTAACGGGTAACGATGCAGTAGAGCAGGCTAGGAAATTCAATGAAGAGGTGGGCATCGATGGTTTCATAATCACGAAGGCTGACGCCGACGTGAAAGGAGGAGTAGCGGTGTCAGTCACGGCGGTAACCGGGAAACCTATACTTTACTTAGGCGTGGGCCAGAGGTACGAGGATTTAGTGCGTTTTGATCCAGAAAAACTGGTAAAATCAATTCTACCTGAGGAAGCATGAATAACTAAAGGCCTATGCTCTGACTATTGCGGTGAGTACTTCTATCTTTGTGACTATTCCCACTAATTCGCCTTCCTCTCCCACGACGGGTAAGGCGCCTATACGCTCTTCATACATTCGCTGGGCAGCCTCGGCTAGATCCTCATCCGGCTTCGCCGTCTCTATGTTGGTAGTCATTATGTCGCTTGCGACGGGTACCGAGTAAAGCCTGAGGCTCACTATTTTGTCTCTATACATATCACGCACCTTTATCCTAGCAAACCTGTCCTTCCCCCCAGCCATTGCCGCTTTCGGCGGTATGCTAGCAAAGGCCAGGTCTCTCTTGGTGATTATACCTATGGGCCTTCTGTTTTCGTCCACGATGACCACTTTCCCCGCAGGATCAGCCTGGGCTAGCCTGGCAATGTAGAATATGTGATGCTCAGGGCTGCCGACTGCTACGTCCTTCCTCATCACGTCTCCAACGCTGAAGACTCCCTGATAGCGCTCGTAGTACGCTTTCAGTATGTCAGTCCTGGTTATGATTCCGACTAGCACGCCAAACTTGTCTACTACGGGCAGCCCTCCAATCTTATACTTTAGCATATACAGTGCGGCGGATTTCACGCTTTTAGTGGATTCTATGACCTTTAAGTCGGTGGACATTACTTCACCAACAAGTATAGAGTCTAGCGGCCTGCTTACGAATTTATTCATCAACGCATTCACTATATCAGTTATGGTAACCATGCCTACGGGTTTTTCCTCCTCAACCACTACGAGCCTGCTTATCCCGTTCCTTAACATGAGCCTTCTGGCATGTGCAAGGGTATCATTGGGCATGACTGTGACTACGCTTCTCGTCATGTAACTGGAAACTCGTGGAGCCACCTCTTATCACCCTTCTTCGATAGCTAAGGCGAGCAGTACGTCTCTCTCAGTTATGATTCCCACAACGTTATCTTCGTCGTCAACCACGATTAGACTGTTAACATTGTGCTCTATCATTGCTTCAGCCGCTGATCCCACGTCCTCGTCGTGTCTTATGGTATGGAATCCTGGCTCAGCGATTTCATGTACAGGCGTCTTGGTTATTACATCCTCTATGTTACCAGTAGTGGCTAGCTCGAAGGCCCTGTGAGTACCGAAGAATGCAACGTAGTCCTTCGCCGTCACGATACCCTTTATCTCTCCCCTCTCGTTGATAACCGGTAACCTCCTAAAGCCCTGCCTGACCATTATCTCTGCAGCTTTCTTTATGGAGTCCTCTATCCCGACGGCTACTATGTTCGTTGACATTATCTCGGAGACCCTCCTCCCTACCTTTACACCCTTAAGCCGAGCGACTATGTCGTGCTCCGTCACAACTCCGTAAACTGTTCCGTCTTCATAGAGTATAGGTATTATCCCTATGCCCTCCCTAACCATTAGGGCTAATGCTTTGTCTAGCGTGTCACCCCTGAAGAGGAAGAAGGGTGTTGGATTCATTATCGAGGTTATCTTTTCGTTGCGAAGGGCCCTGAAAATATTGTACCCGTACCTACTAGCAACTATGTTGTAGTACTCGCCTCCTCCAAGGTAATTGACTAGGTCCATAACGGTGACTAAACCAGCTAGCCGCTCCTTAGAGTCAACAACCAGGATCCCTCTAACCCTTTTCTCTGTAGCTGTCTCCACCGCCTCCAAGATGACGGAGGAGGAGTTGACGACCACTGGAGGCCTTGAAGCTACTACACTCAGCTCCCCGACCCTCTCCGCTATCCTCTGGCTCCAATTGGGGCTCGCATCGCTTCTAAGCCACCTGATACCCTCAGGCCTCCTAATGGGCACCGGACTTCTAGTTAACCTTACACGCCCGGAGATCCGGGCGCTTGCAACCTTCTTCAAGATAGGCCTTCTCCCACTCCTAACAGCCATCAGTCTCACCTCCTCCCAACAATAAATCTCACAACATCCTCCCTATCCACTATCCCAACGAGAATCCTCTCGCTGGGGGAGTTCACTACAGGGAATCTCCCATAACCCCTGGAAATCATGTTCTGAGCCAGATCCTTCACGGTCGTCCATGGATACACGGAAATGACACCAGTAGTCATTGCCTCCCTAACCTTGGGGCCTCTCCTCGGCCCGGATTCAGACTCTAATTCTATCCTCGAATATCCCTTCTTTATCAAGTCATACTGTGTTATTATACCTACAAGACGTCCCTTCTCGTCCACAACAGGGAACCCTGCATACCTCGTGTCTCTCATCAGATTCCATATCCTGGATAAGGGGTCATCCGGCGTTACCTTCACTACATCCTTTGTCATTATATCTTCGACCTTATTCCTCGCTAGGTCCTCAGCGTGCTCTCTAAGCGTAACCTCGATAATATTTTCAAGCCCAAGTACTCCAACATACCTCATGCCCTCGTCTACTATGAAGCCATACCATTCATCGTATCTAAACATAAGGTCGACTGCATCGCCGACTTTCATTGAAGGCGTTAAGGTGAAGGGTGGATCCTCCATTATATCCTTGGCGGTCGCCTCAGCTTTAGCTGACGAGAGAGCTAGTATAGTGGACCTGTAAATGACGCCCTGGAGCCTATCCCTGCTTACAACAGCCACTACTCTGGCTCCCGTCGACCTCATAAGCCTCCTAACCGCTGTCGCCGCGGTGTGCGGCTCGACCCTGGGAACATCGCCGGAGACCATCGTAACGGGTAGGTCTGCTATATCCATAAAAAGTGCTCTCAGGAGCACTCACCCCAATAATATATGTGAAGCCGCGCTATTAAAATCTGTCTACAAATACCGTTTCAATCAAGTCTGACTAGAAACTCTGAAGACTAGTCATCGGGGGGCCTCAACCACAACACGAGAGGCTATGGCTTGGCCCGGTATATTAGGTTTAAACCGTACTATTACAACGCTATTCCTGGCCCCATGCTTCCGTAGTATCCTCCCAACGTACGTGTTTCCATAGCGGTCGGTGAACCTTACTGTGCCCCCTATGAATCTGCCAACCTCTTTGGGGCTTACGAACAGCTTCACTAGCACGTGGCTAGTGTACTGCCTGCCGCCGCCGAGCCTGTACCCGAGTATAACCCCTTCAGCCGTCGGCTTGGCGCTCCCTCCCTCCATTCCAGCCACCCTTCCATGCTAACCGAGCTGTGGCTGGTTTAAAGCTAGACGCCTGAGGGTGAAGGCGTGTGGGCCCTCCCGCTCTATGCTGAACC
>JALURD010000188.1 GCA_027057815.1 Acidilobaceae archaeon
CTACTGGAACAGGCCAGAGGAGACCAGGGAGGCCATAGTCGACGGCTGGGTCAGGACGGGGGACCTATTCACCAGGGACGAGGACGGGCACTACTACTTTGTCGAGAGGAAGAAGTTCATGATAAAGACCGGCGGGGAGAATGTTTACCCCTCGGAGGTCGAAGATGCGATAAGGCAGCACCCCGCAGTCGAGGAGGTCGCAGTCTTCGGCGTCCCAGACCCGAAGTGGGGCGAGGCGGTCGCGGCGGTCGTAAAGCTCAGGGAGGGGGCCAGACTGACCCTGGAGGAGCTAAAAGAGTTCCTCAAGCCCAGGCTGGCAGGCTACAAGATTCCAAAGTACCTCTGGGTGGTCGACGAGGTGCCGAAGACCCCGGTCGGCAAGGTGGACTACGTCCGCCTTAGGAGACAGTACTCGAGGAGGGTGGGGGCTGACGGGCGTTGAACAGTCCCCTGTACTATGAGGACTTCGAGCCCGGCATGACCTTTGAGACCCCCGGGAGGACTGTGACGGAGGCCGACATAGTCAACTTCGCCGGTGTGAGCGGCGACTTCTACAGCCTCCACACCGACGAGGAGTACGCGGCTAAGACCATGTTCGGCGGGAGGATAGCACACGGCCTCCTGGTGGTTTCAATCGTGACAGGTCTATGGTTCAGGCTCGGCGTCTTCGAGGGGACGCTCCTAGCCCTCTACGGCATAGACAGGCTCCGCTTCATAAAGCCGGTGAGGCCCGGGGACACGATAAGAGCGAGGATTACAGTGGTGGAGAAGAGGGAGAAGGAGAAGGGGGGCCTCGTCACTCTCAGGAACGAGGTGTATAACCAGAGAGGCGAGCTGGTGGCGGTGTTCGACGCTAAGGTATTAGTGGCTTATAGGGGGAAGAGTGGGGGCTAGGATCCCAGGCGGCCTCCTAGGCCCTTTAGCTTGGCTTCGAGCCTGGAGAGGAGGCCCACGAGGCCCCCGGGGCTGGCGATCATTATCGCTATGAAGACTACTCCGACTATGACTAGGCTGTACTCTCCAACGTAGGGGGCTAGGAGTATCTCGAGCGCGCCAACGAGGAGGGCACCCAGTATCGGGCCGAGTAGGGGGTAGACGCCGCCCACTATCGCGTATATCAGGGCGTAGACCGACACCATGGGCGAGAGCGTCCTCTCCGGGTTAATGTTCAGAGCGTAGGGTACGTAGAGGCCGCCGGCTAGGGCAGCGAAGGCCCCGGAGATAGCCAGCGCCAGGGCCTTGTACTTGAAGACGTTGTAGCCGAGGGAGGCTATCCTGACCTCGTTGTCCCTTATCGCCCTCCAAACCACGCCCACGGGGGAGGAGACTAGCCTATCCATGAAGACGTAGGTGGAGGCGAGGGCGAGGAGGGAGATGGCGTGGAGGTTCCTCATAGCCCTGAATGTGGGGGGCATCCCGGCCAGGCTCTGGATCCACTCCCATAGTAGGTAGAGAAGGACCCCCGAGGCGGCTGCAGCCGCCGCCAGACCTCTCGCACTAGCCCTCCCCCGGGCGTAGTCTAGTGCGTGGGTGACGAGGGCCACGGCTACTACCACGGAGGCAGCCGCGAGGATCCCCACGCCTGTCCACTCGGACTTGAGGAAATCGGGTATCGGGGCTATGAGGCCCTGCTCTCCCCCGCTCAACCAGGCGAGCTCCTTCTTCCTATAGAGGAAGTAGGCGATCAACTGTATGGTAAGGGTTATGAATGCGAAGGGGATCCCGCTGAATGCCCTACTCACCGCCAGCGCAACCGCAAGGCCTAGGAGGGCGCCGATGGCCATTGAGATGGGTAGCGCCGCGAGGTAGGGGATCCCGGCCCAGGTCGCTGCGTAGACTGTCACGTAGGCGCCGAAGCCTAGGTACAGGGCATGCCCGAAGGATAGCAGGCCCAGCTGGCCCAGGAGCAGGGCGAATGAGAGGGCGTATATCCCCATTATCCACGAGTACGCTAGGACCGGGGCGACCCTATAGTACCCGGCGAGCTCTGCGAAGTATGGGAGCAGCATGGCGGCGAGGAGGGCCACCGCTATCCTCAACTGCCTCCCAGCCAACCTCACCTACCTCGCTATACCCGAGGGCCTCGCGAGTAGCACGGCCAGCATGAGGATGAAGAGGGCGGCCTCCGTCACCCATGGGATGTAGTACATGGTGAACTGCTGGAGGATCCCCACAGCAACCGACGCTGCCAGGGTTCCGAGTATACTCTCAACGCCGCCAATGACCACTATGGCGAACGCGTATAGCAGGAATGTTATCCCGGTGCTAGGGTTCACCCCTATCCATGGGACGAAGAGGAAGCCGCTCAGCCCGGCGAGTCCCGTGCCGAGCATGAACATGAGCGTCGCGGCCCTCTCGAAGTTCACGCCGAGAACCTCCACCATCTCCTTGTCGTGTATCCCGGCTCTAATGACGACTCCGAAGTAGGTCCTGGAGACCATGGCGTACACGGCGGCGAATAGGAGGGCCCCCACTATTATGAGGAAGAGCCTGTACTTGTAGAATATGACCCCGCCAAGCTCAACGGTTCCCTCCAGGTAGCTGGGGGACCACATCCTAGTAGGCTCCCCCCAAATGATGAGCGCGAGCCTGTCGAGTAGGAACATGAGGCCTATCGTTATCATTGCAGCCCTCAGCGGGTTCTCGTGAGCGTTCCTTATCAGGGAGAGCTTGATGGCCGCGCCGAGTAGAGCCATTGAGGCGAAGCTAGAGGCCAGGCCCAGGGCGAAGCTGCCAGTCTTGGCCGCGACGTAGTAGCCGATGTATGCCCCCCACATGAAGAGGCTCCCGTGGGCGAAGTTGACCACGCCCAGCATGCCGAAGGTTATGGCTAAACCGGAGGAGAGGAGGAAGAGGCTCAACCCGAGGGCGAGGCCGTCCAGTATGATCACCGTCACCGGTATGCCCTCAAGCACAGGCCAAGCCACCCCCTAGAACGCGACGCCCACGTACCTCCTAACGAGGTCGGGGCGGGCCTCCAACTCGTGGATGGGTCCCTCCGCAACTATCCTCCCACTGCTCATGATCGCGAAGCGGTGGGCCAGTGCCTTGAGGAGCGTTGGCCTCCCCTCGACCAGCAGGAGTGAGACGCCATCATCCAGCAGCTGCTTCAGAGCGTCCCTGACCTTGGCCACGTAGACGGGGCTGAGGCCCTCCGTGGGCTCGTCGACT
>JALURD010000189.1 GCA_027057815.1 Acidilobaceae archaeon
ATAGACGCGTTCACACCGCCTGAGAAGCAGTTCAAGCTGCTCAAGATGATAATAGACTACTACTACAAGGCCAGGGAGCTGGTGGACTCAGGCATAACTGTGAAGGAGATAAGAGAGGCAATCGGCAGGCTATACGTTGACATGGTTAAAGCCAAGTTCACCGTGCCTAACGATAAGCCCGAGCTAATAGACGAGCTTAGGGAGAAGGTTATCAAGACCCTCGAGTCCCTGAAGGCGAGGGCAGCCTAGAGGGGGTGGCCAGCCGTGACTGCTCAGGTTCCGGGTGTACCGGGAGTTAAGGAGTACTCAAAGATCTCCGAGATAAGAGGCCCCCTCCTCGTCGTCGAGGGAGTATCACGGGTGGCCTTCGACGAGATAGTTGAGGTTGAGTTGCCCAGCGGTGAGAAGAGGAGAGGGAGAGTCCTGGAGGTCCACAGAAATATTGCTATAGTACAGGTTTTCGAGGGCACCACCGGTATAACCACCACCGGGACTAAGGTCAGATTCCTGGGCAGACCCCTAGAGCTACCGCTCAGCGAGGATATGCTTGGCAGGATATTCAACGGCCTAGGCGAGCCTATAGATGGGGGGCCGCCCATCATCGCTGAGGAGAAGAGGGACGTCAACGGCGCGCCGCTAAATCCGTCGGAGAGGGAGTACCCCGAGGACTTCATCCAGACAGGTGTAAGCGCCATCGACGGTATGAACACCCTAGTTAGGGGGCAGAAGCTCCCAATATTCAGCGGGAGCGGTCTGCCTCACAACGTCCTGGCGGCGCAGATCGCGAGGCAGGCCACTGTTAGGGGCGAGGAGGAGGAGTTCGCCGTAGTATTCGCCGCCATAGGCATAAAGTACGACGACTACCTATTCTTCAGGAAGTTCTTCGAGGAGACGGGCGCCCTGAACAGGGTAGCGATGTTCGTGAACCTAGCGGACGAGCCAGCGATGGTTAGGCTCGTCACCCCAAGAGCCGCCCTAACACTCGCAGAGTACCTAGCATTCGAGAGGGACATGCACGTACTAGTCATACTAACCGACATGACCAACTACGCCGAGGCCCTCAGGGAGATAAGCGCTGCAAGAGAGGAGGTCCCTGGAAGGCAGGGATACCCTGGCTATCTCTACAGCGACCTAGCCAGCATCTACGAGAGGGCAGGGAGGGTGAAGGGCAAGAAGGGCAGCATAACCCAGATGCCCATACTAACAATGCCCAACGACGACATAACCCACCCAATCCCCGACCTGACCGGGTACATCACCGAGGGCCAGATAGTCCTGAGCAGGGAGCTCCACAACAGGGGAATCTACCCCCCAATCAACGTGCTAATGAGCCTATCAAGGCTCATGAAGGAGGGAATAGGCCCAGGCAAGACTAGGGAGGACCACGCAGACGTGAGCAACCAGCTATACGCAGCCTACTCCAGGGGAGTAGAGCTGAGGAGCCTAGCAGCAGTAGTCGGAGAGGAGAGCCTAAGCGAGGTCGACAGGAAGTACCTCAAGTTCGCCGACGAGTTCGAGCGCCGCTTCCTAAGCCAAGGACCGAGGGAGAATAGGCCAATAGAGCAGACACTAGACCTAGCCTGGGAGGTACTATCCATACTCCCAGAGGACGAGCTAACCAACATAAAAGAGGAGCACATCAAGAAATACCACCCCAAGTACAGGACAGCCTAGCGGTCCATCCACGCAAGATAAGCCATCCTTCCCAGGTACCTACTCCCACTCCCATACACTCCATGCTCTTCTCAGCCCGGCGTTTCCCCCTTGAACCAAAGGGCAAGCCCCGCCATTACCCCAACTAATAGTACAGCCGCAGCCACAATAATTTTGACGAGCAATATCTCCAGGCCCTCCCTTAACTTATCACCGACCAATATGAGTGCGGAGAGTATGAACGCCACAAGGAATACCAGAGCCCCCTGCACCTTGGACGCCTTCGACACGCAGAGCCCACCTCCACGTGCCTCATCCACCCTTCACTTACATGTCCTTGCACATAGACTGAAAATCGCCGCCGAGCTTTATGCTTGATAAATGTATAAGATTTAACCCGGAGACGCCACGCGTCAGTCGGGATTAACTAGAGATCACACGCTGAGCGGGGGGTTTACAGTTTGGCGATAGACCCTAGGAAGGTGCTGCCGACCAAGATCAACTTGATTAGGCTGAGGAGAGAGTACCGGATGATCAAGAAGATTAGGGACGTTATAGAGGAGAAGAGGGAAGTGCTGCTCCACTACATTAGGAGCGCCGCGGAGGAGTATAACAGGTATCAGAGCGAGGTCTTCAAGCTCCTCGAGGAGGCTTACTCGAAGTACTATATTGGAGCCGCCGATATGGGGATAGACGCTACAGACGCCGCTGCCTCCATGGTGCCCGACACTCTCAGGGTTAGAACCGGCGTTATGGTAGTCTTCGCGGTTAAGACGCCAACCTATAGGGTGATAGAGGAGACGGTGCCTCCTCTCACCCTCCCACCGGACGTGAGCCCCCACTTCCTCGAGTCGGCAGTGAAAATCAGGCAGCTACTGCCCAGGCTCCTCAAGCTCGCGGAGCTGGAGGAGATGATAAGAAGGCTCATCGAGGAGCTAAGGGAGACCCAGAGGCTCATAAACGCGCTAGACTACGTCATACTCCCAAGCTACGAGGCCGCGATGAAATTCATCAAGACCGTGCTCGACGAGAGAATGAGAGAAGACTTCATCAGGCTTAAGATGATAAAGAAGAAGCTCGAAGAGAGGGCAGCCGCCCCAGCCGCCTAGCCGATTACCTGTACCTCGCCGCGGTAACTGTAATCCTGGCGTTACACTTATACTTGGAACAAGTCTTCATTCATACTACACTAAGACGTTAACAAGTCAAAATTGGGGTAAGGATTGGATTGTAATGATTAGTCGACGGATGAAGTTATAGTGGCGAGGATGAGGGTAAACCCGGTAAAATCCTGGGGTAGGTTATGGTAGAAGTGACCCTGCTATTATGAGGATCCCAGCCAACACCGCCGTGAAGATTACGAACCTCTCAGGTGTCATGTTGGCTATCGCCTTAAGCGCTCTCACCGTTACCACTGCTGCCAGGGCGAAGCCGAATATCGCTAGTATCACTAGCCCAGTGAGGGCTAGC
>JALURD010000190.1 GCA_027057815.1 Acidilobaceae archaeon
GCGGTGGACTACCTCCAAGGCGTTCCTGGAGGGGAGGGGGCACAGGCAGTAGACTACGACAGCATAGTCGCCCACCTAGAGTACCACAAGCACGAGATAGAGTCTATGAGGGACATGCTAGTAAGGGAGATAGACGAGGCATACAAGAAGATGGTTGAAGCAGCTAAGAAGGGCGACAAAGATACACTGGAGCTGCTCGCGGCAGAGGCGGCCCTAAAGGAGAGGCTCGCCAAGGCACTCACCATGCTAAGCAAGCTGATACAGATCTCAATCGGCAGAGTAAAGGCAGCTAAGAGTACAGAGGAGATACTGAAGGCCGTGCAGCCAGTAGTCATGATGATGAGGAGCGTCAACGAAAGCATAGCAGCGACGGCGCCAGAGCTGGCTGTACAGCTAGAAGCGCTCAGGGAGGAGGTGGAGAAACTGTACTCATTCCAGGGCATACAGGCGCCCGTCCCAGTCAGAAGCATAGCGGAAACTATGCCAGAGGCTAGGGAGCTCATCAGGAAGGCTATAATAGAGGCCAACAAGGACGCAGAGAAGATACTTCCAAAGCCGCCGGTCGAGCTACTAGGCGGGGCCGAGACGCCGCAGATCGACATAGAAGACGTGGCATCAAGGCTGCTTGAGTACATCAAGGCTACAGGAGGCCGGGTCAGGGTCAGAGAGGCAGCAAAAGTTCTAGGCGTCAGCCCTGAGGTAGTCAGGAGGGCACTAAGGCACCTAGAAGAGAAGGGCATAATTAGGCTGCAGAAGAGCCAGCCACAGTCCATCTAAGATTCCAACGATTCCCTCCTCCCTCCCCGCATCCTCATCCTACCCAAACCGCCTCCAGGTAGCTCCAATCCCGGGGATTGCGATGAATTATGTATGAACTAGAGGGGCTCTTCTTCGCAACTACTAGAGTGCTCTCCGAGCACTACTGAGCGGTTAGTGGCGTATTCCCTCCCTGCTCCCCCTTTAACCCTTCATGACAAGAGTAGCGTGTTGACGGGGTTCAAGGTGGGGTGTAGCCATTGAACGGAGCCCGGGGGGTCCTCCTGGGGGCTGCTAGGAGGTATGCGCTAGCCTTCAAGGAGGCCGAGAGTAGAGGCGATTATGAGGATGCTGTGGTTAATCTTAAGAGAGCGGTGGAGGCCTTAGAGGAGTATCTCAGACTGTACCCGGATGACTTCATGGCTCCTAGGGTTAGGCAGATCCTTGAGGGCTACAAGAGAAAGCTGAGGGAACTGGAGGGCCGAGAAGCCTTAGCCCAGGCTTCTGACGACGAGGAGTACCATGTAGAAGTTAACGGTAAGGCTCTTAAGAAGAGCGGGGTCAAGGAGCCGCCAGTGTTTGTTCTAAAGGAGAAGCCCAAGGTAACATTTAACGACATAGCGGGGCTTGAGGAGGCCAAGCAAGCGATCAGGGAGGCGATAATCTACCCGATACGTAGGCCAGACTTATTCCCGCTTGGCTGGCCGCGTGGGATCCTCCTCTTCGGCCCCCCGGGCACAGGCAAGACAATGCTCGCCGCAGCTGTAGCTAATGAAGTGGACGGAGAATTCCTCTACGTGGATGCAGCAAGTATTATGAGCAAGTGGCTGGGAGAGGGTGAGAAGAACGTTCGCAAGCTATTCGAGTACGCTAGGGAGAGGGCACGCGAGGGAACTCCTGTAATCATATTCATAGACGAGATAGATGCGCTGCTAGGAGTACACTCCAACGAAGTGGGGGGCGAGGTAAGAGTTAGAAACCAGTTCCTTAAAGAGATGGACGGTATACAAGATAAGGACAGCAACCTCCACGTATACGTCATAGGCGCGACCAATAAGCCGTGGAAGCTAGATGAGCCCTTCATTAGAAGGTTCCAGAAGAGGATCTACGTCCCCCTCCCCGACAGGGCGGCCAGGCGTAAACTACTCGAGCTACTTACGTCTAAGATAAAGCTGGCACCAGACGTTGACCTTGACAAGTTAGCTGATATGCTTGAAGGCTACTCAGGTAGTGATATCAGGGATATAGTCCAGGGAGCATACATGAGGACTATTAGAGAGTACTTCGAGTCCGGGGGTAAGGGAGAGCCGAGGCCTGTCTCGATGAAGGATTTCATCGAGATACTGAAAGTTAGGAAGCCCAGCGTGGATAAGGGGATGCTTAAGCTCTACGAGGAGTGGTATGAAAGATTCAAGGCTCTCTAACTTGAGAATTTCTTTATACTTCATATTTACAGTACAGCAAATTGCAAACATTATATGCTGTATATATTCTCTAAAATAAAGGGGTCTAATAAGAACTTAATATTTCCTATCTTAGAACGCATAAATCGCCTATAAATACTAGTCTTTATACTATGGTGGAAAAGATGAAAGCTAGAGATGTGATGACGGTAAACTTGTACACGCTTGCGCCGTCCCACAAAGTAAAGGACGCTGCAAAGATCATAGCGGATAAAAACGTGGGCAGCGTGTTAATCGTTAAGGAGGGTAAGCTAGTCGGGATATTTACTGAGAGAGATTTAGCAAAGCTCATTGCGAAAGGAGTCTCACTCGATACGCCTCTCTCCGAGGTAATGACGAAGAATGTACATACAGTACGTGCAGATGACCCGCTAGTTAAGGCGGTCTATTTGATGGTAGAGTATAATATTAGACATGTGCCAGTAGTCGATGCTGAGAATAAGCCCATAGGTATAATTAGCGCTAGAGATATTCTAAGGAATATAATTTAAATAGCATGAATTATCGTCTAAAAACGCTCGATGGCTCAGCGATTTGTTGCTCCAGTTCTCTATATTCTTTAACCTTAAATAACGGCTGTTCTACAGAGGAAGATCTCGCGGATAATTGTTTCGAGATATTAACCCTCCCGGTACCCGGGTTTGAAGGGGGTTCTAAGTAGGAGTTAGTCCCGGGTGGAGTATATGGTGAGCATAGAGGTAAGGCGTGTGGATAAATATGTCTGGACTATCCCTAAGGGAGCTAAGAAGTGCATGCACGTCCCATCAATAATCTATGCTGACGATTACCTTATGGAGAAGATGAGGACTGACAGGACGCTCGAGCAGGCTGCCAACGTTGCCTGCCTAAGGGGCATCCAGAAGTATAGCCT
>JALURD010000191.1 GCA_027057815.1 Acidilobaceae archaeon
CCAGGCCCTCGGAGAGCAGGGAGGGTCAGGCTATGGCACGGGTTGAGAAGCAGCTCCGAATGCCCTTTATAGTCTTCGACTCTTTGGCGCAGACACATGCATCGGTCGACCCTGACACGGGGCACCTTGTATGCCACTACCATGAAGTTGGGGCTGCAGTCGTTGAAGTGGCTGGCAAGAAGTACCCTATGATGCTTATAGGGGGTTGCATACTCGCCACCACGGACCCGGAGGCGGTTGAAGCCATAGAGTCGGAGTCACGCGAAATCGACGGGATCCCGTCTAGGCTCCACTCGGATCCTTCTATAGCTCAGTGGCTCTCAGTGATGCTCCAACTGGTGAGGGAGCTTCAGGGTAAAGTGAAGGTGTATGTCACCCCCATGGACGCCTCTCAGGCTCTAACGATAACCAGTAGGAATAAGGGGGTTGTGGTAGCGGTTATGCTGAGCCCTAATTGTTTGCAGATTGAAGAAAGAAGAGACAGGGGGACTGGGCTGTACCTTTAATTATGTCTATTTAAGGTTCGGATTTACTTCTTGATGCCCCAGAGCTTCTTGACGGCTACCTTCATGCCAGCGCTGAGGCTGTCGAGTATCTTCGGGTTCAGCTGCATCCTCACTCTCTCCGGCGGTGGGTGTATCTGGCTTAGCTCAATACCTAGGGCTAGCGTGTGCTCGAGTAGCTTGTGGCTGCCCTTGAACTTGTCGACTACGAAGTCCTCAAAGAGCGGTAACCAAGCGGTCGGGTCCCTGCTTCTCCTGATGAGTATCAGGTAGCCGCCGACTACGGGTCCTATCTCCGGCTTGAGCCTGTAGAACTTGTAGTTCTCAGTGCCGCCCTCTTCTGTGACAAAGTCGTGCTTTTTCAGTACCTCAACCATTTTGGCGAAGACTTCCTGTGCCTTCTTGCCGCCCATCCTTATGAGTGTAGCCTCTCTGGTCTCGGGGGTCGCGCTCCTAAACTGAATCACGGGACCCCTCGCGGTCTTCCTCAACACTAGCTTGTATGTCCTGCCCTCCAGAGCCATCCTCTACTCACCCCTACCAGGGGCCTCACCTATAATTCAGTAGAGGCCACGGGTTAATAACTCTCTTCCTCAACAGCCCCCCTGAAGTGAAGGTGAAGAAGCCCAACGAGTATTACCTCCGTAAACCTGGAACCCCTGCAGACCAGGGAAAAGCCCCTAATCAGAGTGGAAGGACCCACTAATCGTTAAATACAAGTTTGAACGTGCCTGGTTCTATCCCCACCACGTTATGAAACAACCTCATTTTAGCGATTATATCGCGATCCCCCATAGAGTCGCGTGTAGATGGTGGCTGCACCTATGTCTGGAGAGGCCTTTGAGAAGGTTAGGGAGGGAGCTTCGTGCAGAAGAGAGTGGAGGGTAACCGAGGAGATGGCTGCAAGCCATCTGGCAAGACTTGGAGTTAAGGTGCTATCCACTCCCAGCATGGTTCTAATGGTTGAGGCTACTCTGAGAGAGTGCCTCGACCAGATGCTACCAGAAGGCTTTACGACGGTGGGGACGGGCTTGTTTGTCAGGCATAAAGCCCCAGTGCCCGTGGAGGAAGAAGTAAGCGTTGAAGGAGTGATTCTTACCGTTGACGGGGCGAGGGTCACCGCCTACGCTAAGGTAGTCTACAAGGGCCAAGTGGTTGGAGAAGTGTTGAACGAAAGAAGGATAGTCAAGCTGGAAGATTATATTAAGCGGGTTTCTAGAACGTGACTCTAGTTAGCTTTATGCTGCGTGCTAGCTCGTAAAGCCTCCACCAGTCTCTTTCGGGGATCCTCCAGCCCATAGCACCCGCGTTCTCCATAACTTGCTGCGGGTTCTTTGCTCCTGGTATGGGGACCACGACTGGGCTATAGGAGAGCAGCCAGTTCAAAACGATCTGAGCAGGCGTCTTGCCGAGTCTTGAGGCGAGCTCCTTTACAACCTCTGCTACCCGGAGGATTTGCCTATAATTGTCTGGGTGGAACAGGGGATCCCCAGACCTTACATCGTTCATTCCTTCCAGGTCCTCCATGGAGTATTTGCCTAGAACCGCGCCCTTAGCTAAGGGGCTCCAGGCTAGGAGGCTCATATCTTCGGCTTCAGCGTAGGGTAGATGCTCTTTCTCTGCCTCCAACTCTACTAGGTTAAAGCGGACTTGTATTATGTGAACGTCCTCACTCGCCAGGCACGCACGTGCAGACTCTATAAGCTCCACTGGGAAGTCGCTGAGACCGATGGCTTCAATGTAGCCCATTTTAACTAGCCGCTCGAGCGCCCTCATGTACTCGCATGTAGGCGTGTTAGTCCAGCAGGGCGGCCAGTGGACCTGCATGATATCTATCCTATCTGTTCTCAGCCTCTCCAGGCTCCTTCTGGTAGCCTTGAATACATCGTCATAGTTGAGCATCTCTCCAGGTATCTTCGTTGCTATAACTATCTCGTCCCTATTTACCCCGAGATCCCTAATAGCGCGGCCGATGAATTCCTCGCTCAGCCCACGCCCATACATTATAGCTGTGTCGATTAGGTTAACTCCAGCCTCGAAGGCTGCTTTGACTATCTCCCTAGCTTTCTCGTAATCGGTCACCCCCCATGAGGGGCTGAACTGCCATGTCCCAAGTCCTATTCTCGAGGCCTTCAGGCCGGATCTACCTAGCCACGTATACTCAACTGAGGCCATTGACGATCACTGTGCAAGCGCGGTTCCATAGCTTCCAGGTTAAATTTGCATCTGGCCAGTATAGCTGTGCACTATACTTCAGCTTAAGCCCTAGATCAAGCATGAATGACGCTTCCTGGTGGACGCCGGTATGATAAGCAATACCGATTGCCTTTGTGAGGAGGCCGCGGGCTGGCATTTGGTGAAGTGCCTCGCACCACCTCCTGGCGAGTACGAAGTTCACCTTACAACTTCTTCGGGCACGATTCTAGTCGTGAATGAGGAGGGATTCTTCTTTAGAAGGTTTAGTGTGGATGAGTCCCTTCCCTTCATGGTTTCCCACGATAGACCGGTTAAAGTTGAAGACTTAGACAAACTTGTTAGCCTTGACGAGGTGTTATGTTTGACCATTAGGGCTCTAAAGGAGGCATCTCTTCATGGAAGTGCCAGAGCTAAAAGGAAGATCCGCTCATGCAGTAGGTTAATAGAGAGATTGGAGGAAAAATGTATGAAAAAGTAGGAAGCAGGGGGATGGTGCTAGCTTAAGCTTTCGCTACGAGCTCCCCTGGACGTATACTCCGAATACTGTGTTGTAGATCAGTGGGGCATAGTATGGCAGGGCTACTCCGCCGCCTACGTTTATGCCGACGGCGACGCTCAGGGCGTCCGAGAACGTGGTGGCGACTGCCAGGTAGGCTCCTGCGTCAGCGCTGGATGCATCGACTGCTACTGAGTATATCTTTACGCTTCCGCTTCCTCCAGTGTAGACGTCGGCTGTTATGCCCGGCGTGTTGGCCTGGCCCTCTAATGGTATCACCGTGACGCCTAGTACGGTCTCCGTCGGCGTGTATGGCATGTACTCTAGTCCGTAGTAGACGAAGGTCTTCGACGCCACGCCTCCTTGCGGTGCTGTAATAGTGTTAGCGCCGACTATGCTGCCGAAGTGTAGGACCGTGAAGACTCTCTCAGACGTTGCATCGCTGAACTTCTGGTGTATTACGAGCCAGTAGAGTGTGTACTCCTCGCCGGTGAATAGGCTCCTTAGTGGGTCTAGGGGTGCTATGAATGCCGCCATGCCAGGCTTCGGCCAGTCGAAGTAACCATAGACGCCTACTACGTAGGGCATTGTCAGTTTCGCGCCTAGAACAGCCGCGTCTACGTATGTAAGGAACGAGAAGTCGACAACACCCCAAGTGTTGAGTCCCGGCCCTATAAGGCCGACGTCGTAGTCTGCGTACATGTTACTCCAGTGCACCTTGACGGTTAATGTTGACGCCCTCATGTCGGGGTCTTTGACGAGTATCGGATACGTTCTCCAGTCTCCGGTCTCTGGTCTCCAGCCCTGATCTAGGGCGCCTCTGAACATGTAATTGTCGTATAGGAATGGCTGTGGGAATCCTGAGAACGTGAAGGTACTCCTCCCGTCACTTAGGTCTACTACATATGCTACAGGTATGCTTACAGGTACTAGAATCTTTTGCGCATCAGTCTCTATTACTAGGTATGCCTCGTATACTCCCGGTGCTAGGAAGTCTGGCACTGTTATCGTTACTGGCACGCTTGCTTCTCCATCTACAGTTAGCTCTACAGGGTAGCCGTGTATCATTAGGCAGTCTCCCTTCATGTAGATGTTGAGGCCACCGTTGAGTGGCACCATCTCGTAGCCTGGAGCTCCATAGTAGTCGTTGGCGAATACCCTGAGGTCTACTACAAGCTTAGCTTTAGCTGCTAGGTCTGTAGCGTTGAGGCCTAGTATGCTTGCAGCCGCTTCGGCCGCCTTCATGATGGCGTCCTGGGCGTTTCCTATCTCTAGGTGTGCCACTGGGCCTTCCCTGATGTCGTAGCCTAGCCTTGCGACTTCCCAGTATCCGTCTACAGCGTCAGGTATTCCGTTGTCGTTCAAGTCGAACCATACCGATAGCTCTGGCCCTAGGATTATCGCCGGTGTGCCCACGTCGGGCCTGCCGTAGGGATCGTCTGGATTCGGGGCGAAGTACACGTTTGCAGGTATTGCTAAGTCTAGCACTGCAAAGTCCGCCTTTGCCATCTCGTCGGTGATCGGTATCACTAGCCTAGTGCCCGGCGGTAAGCCTGTTAGGTTGAGGTATACCTTGCCGTCCTCGGTTGTTATGAAACCTGCGGCAGGAATCACGCCTAGCGTGTAGTCTTGGGTCATGAATGCCAGGAAGGATCCGGCTACGTTGAGAGCCTGGGAGAGTGGCATGGCCTCGCTCTTGAAGAAGGCATAGTCGTGGAGGCTGACGTTGACTGAACCCCCGCCGAGTACCTCCACCTTCAGCTCGAGTGTCTTAGAGTCTCCCGGCTTCATTACGCCTGGGTATATAGCTGTGTCCTTAGCTCCTGCATCAAAGAATAAACCGTGCACGTCGCTGGGCGAGACTCCAAGTAGGGCGGCGAAGGTTTCATCGAAGAGGGATAATATGGCGTGTGGAGTCTCATAGCTATATGCTATTACTCCTCCTTCTAGCACAGTCTTGACTGCCTCGTAGGCGTTCACGAAGCCGCTTCCCTGGCTGAACGGGTTATAACCCATGTCCGTAGCAGTGCTCTTCAGTATGACTTTAACTAGGAACGGATCGTAGTCCACGCCGGCCTGTCTCAACGCCTGGATTATCAGGGCAACTACACCGCTAGTCATTGGGGTGGCTTCGCTGGTGCCGCCGAAGAGGTCGTAGGTGTACCTGCCATCCCATGCCGCATCTATAGCCCTGGTCCCGGCCCACTCGAAGCTTCCTATGTTAGTTACATCCGGCTTAACGAAGCCAAACTGTGTTGGCCCCCTGTCGCTCCAGCTTATCACCTGGCCCCAGCCGCCTGGCAGGTAAGCCGCGTCTAGGGCAGCGCCGAAGAAGGGCCTATAGTAGAAGTCGGTGGCAGCGCCGACGGTTATGATCAGCGGGGTGGCCCCAGGCATGGTTACAGTGCCCCATCCTGGACCACCGTTGCCAGCAGCGTGTACGATTACTGTGCCGCTAACCGCCATTATGTAGGCCTGCCAAAGGCCAGTCGGGTCGGCGTCACTAGCGTAGCCAGTGTAAAGTAGCCAGCTGCTGCCCCAGCTGTTGCTTATAATGTCCACTTGGTGCTTGCCAGTGTATGTCCAAGTAAATGTAGCAGGGTCCACTAGGTCGAAGCCCGCAAGCCATAGCTGGGCTGTGACCACGTCACCGTTGAAGAGGGCGGGCGCGCCGCCGACCTTGGCTCCTTTGGCTATGCCGGGCATTGTTACCGTGCCCTGGAACCCTACTCCTGCCACGGGCCTCTCAACAGTGCCCGAGGCCGCGATGACGTGAGCCACTGAGGTTCCGTGGCCGTGGAAGTCGTAGAGTATGTCGACCCACTGGCCCCCTTCAGTGTCTAGGCCGGGTACCACAAGTGCTCCGGGCTCCCAGTCGCTGATCCAGTCTAGGTAGTATGTGTCTCCGAAGACGCCCCAGTAGTCGTAGAATGCCGCGGCTAGCGCTCCTAGGCTGAAGTCGACTACACCATCGCCTGTGAAGTCTCTCGCTATGACCTCGCTACCATAGGTTATGAACGGTTCGTCGGCGAAGCTCTTGTCTGCCAGCGAGTCAGGAGCTTCTGGTACTGCTCCTCCTGTTAGGGTTGATAGCGCCTTCATTAGGAGATAGTAGGCGGTTGATATGTCGGCGTAGAACCCGTCGAAGGTGCCATCTCCGTCAACGTCTACGACTATTATGGGCGTGGCTAGGAGGACATAGCCAGCAAAGGGTATTCGATACGAGTACACAGGGTAAATATAGTAAAACTGGTAGGCCAGGCCGAACGTTATGTTGCCCTTTATATCCGATGGGACTGTGTAAGTGGTGTTTGTCACGTTTATCTCGAAATAGAAGTCTGCATCTGCATATACATTGTATGCGTAAACCCATGCACTATAGTCTAGGACGAACTGGCCTAGGAGTGGTATGAAACCAACTATGTAGCCCTGGTACCAGCCGGGTATGTATATCGTGTCGTCGCTCACTCTCTCTGTCGGGTTGCCTGTATAAACGAAGCCAGCCATGTCTGCGTCGAAGAGTAGAGGCATGCCGTCCTCGTCTCTGGCTATCTTGTCCACACCCAGGTCGGGTGATCCCATGTCTACTCCGGTATCGACTACGCCAACTTTTACTCCCTCACCTGTTATCCCATACTCTTGCCATACCCTGTCAGCGCCTAGCAGGGTTGGAGCACTGTAGAACATGTAGCCGGATCCTGCTCCAGAACCCCCTGCCTGCAGCGGTTCAGGTTTACCCGTTAATGCAGCCTCCTCAGGGGGCTTGACGGGGGTTAGCATCTCGGTTATCGGTTTCTGAGGCTCCACCCATAGGACGAAGGGGAGCTTAGCTAGGGCCTCCACCTGATCCTGAGTAGCCAGGGCGTAGGCTATACCAATCATTCCAGGCGCTAATGCAGAGGTGACCCTATAAACTGTCTCCTTGATTTGCTGGAGGGCCTTCTGGCCCCCGTAGAAGTAAATCGTTATTCTTGCCAGGCCTTCAGGCGGTGAATCAATAGCCGACAACCTCTTAACTACAAGGAGCCTCTTAGCTGCATCGCTTACTTCGGGAAGGGTTGGCGTGTACGCCTTCTCGTCTAAGAGGCCTGGGTGAACCTTAGCCTTCCACGTATCCTGCTGTGTCGGTGTTGACAGGTTCATCTGGGTGGCTGAAGCGCTTAGGGGCATCAGGGCGGGGAGAGCCATGATTGCCACGAGTACAACCGCCAGTATAAGACCTCGACTCAAGAGCATCCCCACCATTAACCGGTGGTCGATTCGTAGAATTAGCGTGTTACAGGAATTTAACTCTTAACCCAAGCGTTTACGCCGCAAATGAATAAACGCCCCCTTTAGGTAATCCAGGTACTCCTCACCTCTGAAAACGTGGTCGGGCCCCGCTCCCCGTAGGCTCCCCATTATTGAGTACTCCCATCCCTCCCTGGATAAGGCGTAGCTCACAACCCCTAGGAATAAATCCCTCGTCAGGAAGTAGCTGCAACTGCTCAGGTAGATAATACCACCCTCCCTAACCCTTCTGGAGGCCCACCTGTAGACTGCCGAGTACGCGCGCATACCCCGTTCTAGCTGGTCCTTCTCCTGTATGAAAGCTGGCGGGTCAACGACCACTAAATCGAAGCTGGCTTCAGGGATGCCGCCCATGTGGTCCCAAAGACTGCCAGCCACTATCTTATAGCTTCTCACATTGTTAAGTTTCAGGTTCTCTTTCAGGATTTCAACAGCTACCGGATCCTCCTCCAAAAAGACTACTTCCCTAGCCCCAGCTAGGTAGGCGTGTATACCGAATGCCCCAGTATAGGCGAAGACGTCGAGTACCCTGCCGCCTTCCATTGCTAGTTTGTATAACTCGAGCCTGTTAGGTCTTTGGTCGAGAAAGAAGCCAGTCTTCTGGCCCCTAACCACGTCAACCACGAACTTAGCGTTACCCTCCTCTATAACAGTCCTTTCCTTCTTACCGAGTAGCCAGCCTGCCACAGGCTCAAGGCCTATGTCACGTCTGCTCCTCTGCGTGCTCTTGTTATACACGTGGCTAACTCCAATTAGCTTCTTTAGTTCTCTGGCTATGAAGTCTAGATGAGCATCAATGGCGGCACTACTACTCTGTAAAACGGCGACGTCAGAGTACACGTCTACTATGAGCCCTGAGAGTAGGTCGCCGTCGCTGTTAACTAGCCGGAACGACCCGAGCTCATCGAGCCTATAGATCCGCCTTGTCTGCAACGAGAATTCAAGCCTGTAACCAATGACTTCCCTGGGGTCCCTCCACTCGCAAGGACCATGGCTCACTACGCGGAGAGCTACAGGGCCCACAGGCTCCCATAGAGCACAGGCTACGGGATCCCCGTTAGGCGCTCGGGCTTCCACCAAATCGCCCGGCTTCAACGGCTCCTTAGAGCTGACCCACTTCCTATAGACTACCGCCGTGCCCCTGGCGAGCTTTCGCAGCCCCTCCCCTGTTACTTTAACTATATTCACGTTAACGCTCCCTCCAAGTGAGGGCGGGGAGGGTTAGAGCGTTTAACAGTATACTGATTTAGAGCTTAGTGTTGACTTGATAGGTTGAGTGCTCTCGCTAAACTCCTCAGTATCCTCATCGTGAGCCCCCAGAGTACTAAGCCTCCAGGCAGCATGTAACCGGTCACAACCCCACGCCTGAGATGCACAACGGGTCCGGGCTCCCTCTTAAATAACTGGAGATCCACCCAGGCGACCGCGTCCACCTCCCTGCTTGAAGGCCTCGGATCCAGAGGCCCGCTGGGTACGGCTACAACCGGAGCCACCTTAATTCTCCCAGAGACTGTTCTATGCGTCTCCATGACCCCAACGACTTTAACGCTTGAGGGATGCACACCCGCCTCCTCCCAGGCCTCCCTCAATGCAGCCTCGACCGGGCTCTCGCCGTCCCTAAGTCTGCCGCCAGGCAGAGCCGTGTCACACGCCCACGGAGAATCATCGTCGCAGGATTTCCTAACCACTAACACCCTACACCCAGCTATGAGAACTAGAACGGCTGCATCGACGGGTTCGGGGCCCCCGAGGCCTCGCATGCGGGCCTTGACCCCACCCGCAAGGCAGTCGGTAGCCGGGTCGCACCCGGGTTCACAGCTCACCGGCCCAGGGCCCCCAAACCCCTACATCTCAAGTCTCATCCTAGGCAGATTAAGCTTATACCCCCAAGCCCAGTATGACACACGAGTGGGAGGGGTGGCCCTGGGCCCGTAGCTCAGCCAGGCAGAGCGGCGGGCTCCAGACC
>JALURD010000192.1 GCA_027057815.1 Acidilobaceae archaeon
CATCAACCCTTAACCCGAGGGCTGTGAGGGCTAGCGACGAATTCATGGAGAACCTGCTGGGCCCGGGATCCCTAGGGCCAGCCGACTCCTGCCTGAGGCTGCTACTCGAGAGGCGCGAAGCAGTGGTTATAGAGTCCCAGTCAGACGTAGCAGCTCCCACACCGCTATCACTAACTGCCGATGTAGTCGTCGCCGTGGCCCCAGGCAAGGCGGCGGTCCTCGACGGGGACAGATACTCCAAAGCAGTTAACGTGGCAGGTAGCGTGGGTGCGCCTCACCTCCTTAGAGCCTCAGAAGTAGTACGTCTCGCTAGGCCCCAGGCAGAAGTAGACCTTCCAGTCCTCGAAGAGCCCAGACTCGGCTACAGGCCGGGCGACCTGGACAAGCTAGTAGACGCAGTCCTATCAGTGGCTGGCATTAAGTAACTATTGTGATAATCTAGGTTGCCGACCAAGGAATCCTAATTATATAATATTAAATATAAAGATTATATATTTTAAATACTATAAAATTAGAGCGGTTGGAATGCATTAGGAGCCCCTAAGCCACCGCCTGGCGTTCACCACTCCTCTTCCTTATCATGGCCTTTGGTTTACGCTTTCACCAGGTCTTTGTAGCTTAGTATTTTTATTCCATACTCTTCCTCTAGCTCTTTCTTGTGCGCATGTATGACGGTGTCCTCTGTTGCTAGGTCTTCTCTCAGAGCGACTGCTGTGGCAACTATTATACTGTCTATGTAGTCGTCGAGTATTCTATACAGCTCATAAGCCGTTTCAACTATATCCTCGCGGTAGAAGGGGATGACGCGGAAGGCCTTCAGTATAACGCTTATTGCCTTCACGGTATCCCTTGAAGGAACGCCTAGTTTTGCCGCCTTGGCCTGTAACTCAAATATGGATATCAGGCTTACTTTTATGTCTTTTAAATCAATGTTTCCCGCCTTACCCTCAACTATTGCTTTAAGCAGGTCGGTCTTCACGCCTATCCTGGCAAGTGGCAGTAGATACGTCGTGTCTATTATCACCGCTTCTCAAACCTCCTGCTAAGCTCTCTACGTAGCTGTTCAACGCTTTCCCGGCTTACCCATGTAAGCTTCTCTTTGTACAGTAGCTGTACCAGCTCGCTGGTGGCTTGCAAGCCTTCTCTCAATAACTCATTCAACACTCTGGAGATTGCTTTAGGCGTGCCATACCTCCTGATACTCTCTCTAACAAGCAATTCATACACGTCATCGTCAAGGATGACGGTTGTACGTCTAGGCATGCAAACACCCAAGCATATAGAATCTCTCCACCCTTATAAAGCTAAGTCGGGGAATAAAAACGAGGTCAAGCGTGTCATACCTGTGTCAGCGATTCAAGCGCAAGAAGGTGAAATACTAAATTCCACAAAATCCGGCATAATAAAGCCATTGAAGCCGATTAAGATGTTAACATCATATGTGGAGCTATATGGGAAACAGTAAAAGCCGGAAGGACTACGTTAATCCACCGTGCTAAGGATGATCTTGACACACCAGTTTCCTTGAGAAGAGCAGTCTACGCTTAGCATCGAAGCCCGAGATGTTTGGAAGGCAACTAGAAGAAGCCCTATATGCCTACTTCCAGAATAATCCGGATGGACAGAGAGATGGCGGAGAGGGCTGTCGCAAAGAACTAGCCAGAGATATCTCACAGAAATTAATTATTATTTTTAAAGATTTAGCACAGTTATTATGTGATTAAAAAGGGTTAAGTTCTCCGGGCTGGCGGTCGGCTAAAGGAATTATCTTCATCCCCCCTTAGGGGTCTGGCTGGGGAGTAGTCCTCATGCCCCCGGTCCCATTATTTCGCGGAGCCTCTTTTTAGCCTCCTCGTATGCCATTGTTTCGTCGGGCTTCGTGGTCTTTGGGTCGAATGGGTATTGGCTTAGGACTACCTTAACCGTGCCGTCCTCTAGTACTGCGAATAGCTGCGGTAGCCATGCCATGCCAAGGTCGTCGGTGTCCCCGTGCTCAACCGCGAACATGTAGTCCTCTTCCTTGACTTCCAGCTCTAGGCCGTACTCCTCGGCCAGCTTCTCTGCTAGCTTCAACCAGGCCTTGTGTAGAGGGTGGTGCTTGGCCGTGTCGAGTATTAGCTTCACGACCTTTGGCATCCCACATGCACCACACCTACGCTAACGGGGCGTCGGGGTTAATGTGCTATGCCTCCCCCACCTTTGCGCCCATCTCGGCGCATATCCTCTTCATCACTAATGCGTCCTTGTCTAGTATCGGGCTCTCGCTTATGACCACAGCCTCTATGCCGAGCTCCACGTAGGCCTTACAGACTATCCCCCAGTCCGGGCCGTACTCCTCCTCGGCTAGTGTGTGGTGCTCCCTCTCCCCTCCCCTGCCATACTCTATTTTAGAGAAGTGGGTGTGAAGCGGGTTCACGGCGCGGGATCCCAGCTCCCTCTCAATGAATTCTACCGCCTTGATTATCTCATCCACGCTCCTGACGTAGCCCCCCTCACGCCTAGCGTAGAGGTGGGCCCAGTCAACAGTTGGCCTGCACCTCCCGACCCTCCTGCATATCTCCACGACTTCCTCCAGGTCTCCTACCTGGCTGACCTTCCCGGTAGTCTCTGGTGAGAGCTCTGGATACGTTATCCTGTCCTCCAGCTCCTCTATAAGGTCCGTCAGGGCCTTGATGACCCTCTCAAGGGCCTCCCTCCTGTCCCTGTTGCCCTTCAAGTAGCCGGGGTGGAAGACGACTGCGTATGCCTTCATCCAGTCGCTGGCTATCATGGCGTCCCTCAGCCTGGCCAGGCTCCTCTTGACCACGGCCTCGTCCGGGCTTGAGAGGTTAATGTAGTACGGTGCGTGCATGCTCAGCTTTACATCGTACTTCTCGGCCTCCTCCCCGAGGAGGCGGGCCTTCTCCTCGCTAATCCTCACCCCGCGCACCGCCTCGTACTCTAGCGCGTCGAGCCCTATCTCGGCTAGGTAGGCTGGAACCCTCTCCATGGCCCCCTTGAAGTCCACAGGCTTCCCGGCGGGGCCGAACCTGATCCTCCCAGCCACCACCCTTACACCCCGCCTCGGGGATCCCCTCCAGTACTCCTTATCAGAGGGGAGACATACCCGGGGCAAGTGTGGCGTGGAGGGGGCGGTAGTGGCCAGCGTCAGACCCCCGAGGGGCTTCAGGGACTTCACGCCCGAGGTCATGATTCTCAGGAAGAAGCTAATATCGAGGCTTGAGTCAGTGTTTAGGAGGTACGGCTACGACCCCATAGACACGCCCGCGGTCGAGTACTGGGAGACCCTTGCGGGAAAATATGGGGAGGAGGCGGAGACTAGGCTCATCTGGAGGTTCACAGACCCGTGGAGCGGCAGGGAGTACGCGCTCAGGTACGACTTAACCGTTCCACTCGCGAGGTTCATAGCCAACCACAGGGACGTCCCCATGCCCTTCAAGAGGTACCACATAGGCCCCGTGTGGAGGCACGAGGAGCCTCAGAGGGGCAGGTACAGGGAGTTCTACCAGTGTGACGCCGACATCGTGGGCAGCCCCTACCCCGAAGCTGACGCCGAGGTAATAGACTTGACCGTGGACGCCATCAGGGAGCTAGGCTTCGAGGATGGCTTCAAGGTGAGGGTGAACGATAGGAGGCTCCTCGCGGGGGTCTTCGAGGAGGAGCTGGGCCTGACCGGCGAGACCCTCATCAAGGTCTACAGGGCGGTCGACAAACTCGACAAGATCGGTGAGGAGGGAGTACGCGGCGAGCTAGAGAAGCTCGGGCTACCCAGGGAGAAGGTGGACGCCATAATGGAGTTCACGAGGCTCCGCGGGGACCCAGGCGAGCTGCTCTCCTGGATGGAGTCCCGGTACGGCTCCAACCCCAAGGTCAGGGAGGCGGTTGAGCACCTCGGAGAGGTCATGGAACTCGTGACGTTCAAGGACAGGGTTGTCCTGGACTTCAGCCTCGTCAGGGGACTCGACTACTACACAGGCCCCATACTTGAGGCCGTATTCGACGACGTACGCATAGGGAGCGTTGCAGGTGGCGGCAGGTACGACAACCTCATCGGCATATTCATAGGCCAGGATATACCGGCGACGGGGGTGAGCATAGGGATAGAGAGGATCATAGACGCTGGCCTGGAGCTGGGGATATTCAAGCTGGACGAGAAGACCTACACTCAAGTATTCGTTGTCGTGATGGACCGGTCTGTCTACAAGTACGCGTGGCGCGTGGCCCACGAGCTAAGGCGTGGAGGGCTTAACGTGAAGATAGACCTCTCCAGGGCAAGCCACAGGAAGCAGAGGGAGAAGGCCAGGAAGGCGGGGATCCCGATCCTAGCCTTCGTCGGCCCCGCGGAGGCTGAGCGGGGCACCGTGACACTCTACTCGACAAGGACCGGCGAGAGAGTGGAGGTGGCCCTCGGGGAAGCAGCTAGGAGAGCTTTTAGTCTGCTTATATGAAAATAACAGAATTCAATGCATTATGAAAAGCCAAAATAGCATAAAACCCCCTTATGCTACCCGGCGTAAGTGGGTGACAGGTTGGCAGACCGCCCACTCATTATATGGCTAGAGGAGATAGACTCAAGCCTTCACCCCCTCGTGGGCGGCAAGGCCGCTGGTCTGGGAGAACTGATAAGGGCACGCATACCCGTACCCCCCGGCTTCGTCGTGACCAGCGAGGCATACAGGCAGTTCATCGAGGAGACCGGTATCGGGGCCTACATCAAGTGGGTCCTCGACGAAGTGATAAGTAGGGGGACCCCGGAGGAGTACGAGAAGGCCTCCCAACTGATACGCTCCAAGTTCATAAGGACGCCGATGCCGCATAGACTGGAGGCTGCGATAATCCAAGCTTACAGGAGGCTCGCCGAGCGTGTAGGAGTCAAGAATCCCAGGGTCGCGGTTAGGAGCAGCGCCACCGTAGAGGACCTGCCTGAGGCCAGCTTCGCCGGGCAGCAGGAGACGTACCTCAACGTTTCCGGAGAGGAAGAGGTTGTAGAGCATGTCAAGAAGGTGTGGGCAAGCCTGTGGACGGCTAGGGCCCTCAGCTACAGGGACAGCCTCAATATAGACCACGAGAGCGCGCTCATGGCCGTGATAGTCCAGAAAATGGTGAACTCCAGGAGCGCCGGGGTAATGTTCACAGTCCACCCCGTGACCGGGGACAGGAGCAAAGTCATGATCGAGAGTAGCTGGGGCCTCGGCGAATACGTCGTGGCTGGTAAGGTGACTCCTGACCAATTTGTTATTGACAAGGAGACACTTGACGTTGTCGAGGAAAGGATAGCCAGGAAGACCAAGGCCCTATTCTTCGACCCTAAGACAGGCGGCAATGTCGAAGTTACTATACCCGAGACCCCCGAGGAACTTGAGGAGCTTAAGTCAAAGTACCCCGAGATAGCTGGCATCATCGAGAAGTTCGGGATAACGCCGGATAAGCCTAGCCTGTCGAGGGATGAGCTAAGGAAGCTCGCAGAGCTCGCCTTGAGGGTCGAAGAGCACTTCGGGAAGCCTATGGATATAGAGTGGGGCATAGACGCCGACATAACAGAGGGTAACAACCTCTTCCTCCTCCAGGCTAGGCCCGTGACGACGCTCAAGGAGGAAGCCGAGGAGAGAGTTGAGGAGGAGGCCAAGGAGGGCGAAGTGCTTGTCAGAGGGATCCCCGCCAGCCCGGGCATTGCAAGCGGCGCAGTGAAGGTTGCCCTCTCGGTCGAGGAAGCAGCCAGGAAGATGAGGAGGGGCGACGTCCTCGTAACCAAGATGACAGACCCAGACTGGGTCCCCTACATGAAACTCGCGAGCGCAATAGTAACCGATGAGGGCGGGCTCACCGCGCACGCCGCGATAGTCGCCAGGGAGCTTGGTATCCCCGCAGTCGTGGGGACAGGCAACGCCACTAAAGTCCTCAAAGACGGCATGATGGTCACCGTCGACGGCAGTAGAGGCGTTGTCATGAGGGGTGTGGTGAAGGCCGAGAAGCCTGAGGAGGCAGTGGCCCCGGCAGTGGGCGTCGGGATCCCGAGGGAGGAGCTTGTCAACCTCTACCCCGTGACCGCTACTAAGATTTACATGAACCTAGGCCAGCCTGACGAGATTGAGAGGTACCTCCACCTCCCATTCGACGGTATAGGCTTGATGAGGATAGAGTTCATCATAAGCAGCTGGATAGGCTACCACCCGATGTACCTCATAGAGCAGGGCAGGGGAGTCTACTTCGTCGAGAAGCTAGCCGAGGGCATAGCAAGGGTTGCAGCCGCCATCAACCCTAGGCCTGTGGTTGTGAGGTTCAGCGACTTCAAGACTAACGAGTACAGGAGGCTGAAGGGTGGGGAGAAGTACGAGACCCTCGACGAGAGGAACCCGATGATCGGGTGGAGGGGCGTTTCAAGGTATATACACCCCAACTACGAGCCAGCGTTCCGCCTGGAGGTTAGGGCGATAAAGAAGGTTAGGGAGGAGTGGGGCCTCAAGAACGTCTGGGTCATGTTTCCCTTCGTTAGGACCACGTGGGAGCTGAGGAAGGCATTGAAGATCATGGAGGAGGAGGGCCTGGAGAGGGGCAAGGACTTCAAGGTATGGATAATGGTGGAGGTACCAAGCACAGTCATACTCGCGGACGAGTTCGCCAAGATGGTTGACGGCTTCAGTATAGGGAGCAACGACCTCACCCAGCTGGTTCTAGGCGTGGACAGGGATAGCGGGTTCCTAGCCAGGATGGGCTACTTCGATGAAAGGGATCCCGCGGTGCTGAAGGCGATAGAGATGATCATAGACGCCGCGCACAGGAACGGGATAACCGCCAGTATATGCGGCCAGGCCCCGAGCGTCTACCCGGAGCTAGTCGAATTCCTTGTGAGGAAGGGCATTGACAGCATAAGCGTGAACCCAGACGCCGTTGTGAGGGTTAGGAGGCTAGTGGCCAGCGTAGAGAAGAAGATACTCCTCGAAAGACTCAACGACTACAAGAGGTAACCGGGAGCTTACCCGACAGGGACTACGTCATCCTCGGCTGGCACGTACTTCCCTTTTTCCTCCAGAACCCTAGCAACCTCCACTAGTTCACCGTAGCCCCCGTTGACGAAGAGTATCCCAACCCCCCAGGCCTCGATCGTGAAGCCCAGGTATAGATACGCCGCCGTCCCCAGCCTCCCCCTCCTAGTATAGAATATTATAACCTTGTATACATCCTCGCCGTCCCCAGCCTCAAGTACGTGGCCTAGCACGTCGAGTATCTGGGATAGTATCAGGTTCCACCGGGGAGGGTACACGATTATGTAGAGTACGACCTTGTTCCTAAGCCTAACCCTGGCTATCGGGGGATCCTCCTCATGGGGAGTCTCGAACCTCTCAACCCTCCAACCCGCCGCCTCAAGCTCCCTGACCACCCTCTCGTACTCCGAGACGGCAGCCGAGACGTCGAGCCTCCTTAGAGCCCTCCTGCCCTCCTCGATGAACCTTTCATGGATCTCCTCGAATCCAACGATCTCAACGTGGCCGTGTTCAGGCACCCCGAAGACACCCCAACCCGCCGAGAGGAGATGCATAGCTTAGGGACAAAAGCATACACAGTGTGCGTTGAAGCTTCTACTCTCTAGTAGTTTGTTCTAACTAACACAAGCTTTAACCCTCCCACAGCTCTAGGCCTAGACAGGCTGGTGAAGGTTGAGGCTACGCAGCGCGAAGTCGACCCTCAAGGCGTATGCGGTGCTGGCTAAGCCGAGGCAACTCGCACTCCTCATGATCACAATGTACGGCGCCTACTTCGCCGCCGGAGGCGGCATCAACTCCACCCTAGCCCTCCTAACATTGACGGGAGCCGCCTCGATAGCCGGGGCCACATACCTTAACATGCTCATTGACAGAGATATAGACTCCTTGATGTATAGGACCCGGTCGAGGCCTCTCCCATCAGGGAAAGTTAGCCCCCAGTCCGTGCTGGTATGCGCCGTGGCTCTCCTAGCAGTGGGAACCCTAGCGGCTGCTTCAATAAACGTCTACGTCCTTGGAGCCGTCCTGGCCGGCCTCGTCTTCGACGTGGTACTCTACACAGTCGTAACTAAGAGGAGGACCCCCCTCAGCATCGTGCCCGGCAGCGTCGCTGGTGGAATGCCAGCGCTTGGGGGGTGGGCCGCAGCCACGGGATCCCCCGGGATTGGGGGTGTGCTCTTGGCCCTGGCAGTAATCCTATGGCAGCCCATGCACGTCTGGTTCCTAGCCTACTACTACAAGAGGGACTACGAGAGGGCGGGGATCCCGGTGCTGCCCTCCCTAACCGTCAGGGGGCTCGCAGTAGCCTCCCTGGCAGCCGTCACAGGCGTTGTCGGAGTGATGTGGGCCTACGCCGCTATAAACGGTTATGGAGTGGTGACAGCGCTAATAACTAGCCTAGCCGCCGCCACAGCCCTTCCCAGGATAGCAGCCTTCGCCTCCAGTGGGGGGAGGAGCGAGGCATTATCGGTCTTCAAGGCCGCCTCCATGGTCATAGCCGTCGTATTCCTATCCCTCCCCATCGAGAGGGTATTGAACTCGTCCCTACTCCTCAAGCCTTGAAGCAGGGATCCCCCTCTCTCCCGGGGCCTCGTAATACCATTGGACCGCGGGGATCCCTCCGGTTGGTTTGGGAGTCAGGATTTAATCTCTGGTAGTATCAGGTCGTCATGAATGGAGTGGTGTCGCTCAAGCCCTGGAAGGGTGCTGGGTTGTGCTATACTATACCTCGGAGGTCGCGCCTGAGTGGGGATCCCTCGCACTAGCCATAGCGGCTAGGTCTCTCGAGCTGAGGGATGGAGCAGAGGTCATCAGGCTTAGGAGCGGCGGCTTTAGTGAGCAGCGGGAGCCCCTCCTTGGCGTCGAGTGGGAATGCGAGTACTACATCGACTTCGGGGCTAGGAGCGTCCGGGCGCTAAGGGGCGGCCTGGAGGGCTTCGTGCTGAAGGGGGCGGTACTCGAGAGGTGCGATAGGGGAGGGAGGGTCTCTGAGAGGGTCCTCCACACAACTATCAAGGATCCCACAACGGGCTCCATGGTCCCACTCCTCCCCGTTGTGGGCGGTGAGAGGCTTAGGCAGGCCGCGGTCTACCTGGTCGAGCTGGGCCTCACGCTCTCTCTCGCAGGCCGTGCTAGGAGGGGCCGCGCGCTCGTGGTCAGGCATGGGGCCCTCCTGCAGCAGATAGCCTCCTACTTCAACCAAGTCTACGACATGGACTGCTCCCTCCTGAGGCTACTCCTACTCTACGCAGGCCTCGACCCCGTGGAGGCGAGGGAGGCGGAGTACCGATCCATGATACTGAGGCCTGGCAGGCGCGGGCAGACATGCAATGCGGGCCTTGCCATAGTGCACCTACTAGCTAGGTTGAAGGAAGAGGCACGCTACTCCGACATAGCGGCAGTCGCTGAAGACCTCTCGAGAACCAGGTACCTCTCCCTCTTGATTGCCGCGA
>JALURD010000193.1 GCA_027057815.1 Acidilobaceae archaeon
ATTAGGGATGTTGAGGTTTACACGGGCCTCCTAAGGGAGGAAATGCTCATCTTAAGCAAGGAGAAGGGTAAAGTAGTCGGCAACATGAGAATCAGGAGCGGAGGCGATGTCATAGACCTCTCGAAACTAGGTCATGGAGCCTACGCTATAGAATCAACGCCCGACCTAATAGAGTTCCTCGACTGGGATGCAGAATTCGTCTTAGTCGTGGAGAAAGACGCGGTATTCCAGCAGCTTCACAGGATCAAGTTCTGGCAGAAGCACAAGGCTATACTAGTTACAGGTGCCGGGCAGCCGGATAGGGCCACCAGGCGCTTCGTAAGGAGGCTTAACGAAGAGTTGAAGTTACCCGTCTATATATTAACAGACAGCGACCCATACGGGTTCTACATTTACAGCGTCTACAAGGTAGGTAGCATACAGCTATCCTATGAAAGCGAGAGGCTCGCGACGCCCAAAGCCAAATTCCTGGGCGTGAGCATGACTGACATATTCGGGGATCCCTCCAGGGGGAAGAAGGCCTACTTAAGCGAGAGGGAGCGAAGGAATTTCATTATCAAGGCCACGGAGAGGGACATAAAGAGAGCCAAAGAGCTCATGGCCTATAGCTGGTTTAAGACAAAGGCTTGGCAGAAGGAGATAAAGCTCTTCTTGGAGAAGAAGGCTAAGCTGGAGATAGAGGCACTAGCCAGCAAAGGACTTAGATTCCTGGCTGACCAGTACATCCCAGAAAAGATCGAGACAGGCGACTGGATCGAGTAACGGGAATCTGTTTCCAACCTCACTCATACCCTATTCAGTCTTATAATTGAAATAATTATAATTAATACCGTAACTTCTAGAAGTACGGTAAAGAGTAGCCTCGACCCAGAGATGGGACCGTATTCTTCTTTTAGAGTCTCTAGTCTTAACTCGTTCCAACCCGCTTGCCATGCTATTTGTTGGCTAAAGCCCGTTACATGTGAGCCTAGGACGAGCATAGCCAAGTTTATATAATCCTTAGGGTGCTCGGACCCGACGCTTACATTATATACGTTAATATGTAGGGGCCAAAGAGGTCTAGAAAGGGTTTTCAAGGCAGCTATGCATGCGGCCGCTAATGCCCCTGCCTCCCTTAGATTTACACCCTCGAGCATCTTGGAGGTGAAATCCATGTAACTCATGACTGACACTACTTCATCCATGAGCCACCACGTGGTGCCATTATAGTCGAAGGGATGGCTCAACCCTAGGCTATGGCCTAGCTCGTGCGCAGCCACTCTGGGAAGCCCGGCTCTTAGAACTCTATCATGCCAGCCTGGATACGTTGAGGCGGCCCAGCTTCCACTGGAGAATCCTGTGAAGTTGAAGTCGCCCCCGGCGGTGAAGTATGAAGGCTCAGGCGTAGCTAGCAGAAAGAATACCCAAAGGCAAATTGTCCCAAGGCAATCACGGCCAAGGGGAGGGAGCATCTCAACCTTAGAAAGGTTCGAGACTAACTCGGAAAGCAGGCTGTTTGTCTTAGAGTAGTCGAAGACCATGAATCCATGATGATCCCTACTGTAAGCTGCATCGAACTCCTCAGAGGCCTTGACTATTTTAACTACGGCTTGAATGCTGAGCCAAGGAGCAACTGATCTAGCAAGCCTAGTAAATTCCGTTAGACCGTTTTTTGACTGTTTGAGAAGCGCGTTAGTTACGCTTTCATCCCCGAAGTCAAGGATTACCCATAGCACTCTAAGCGTTGTAGGGCACGCGACAGGGATCCTCTCGTCAAGAACGCCAACATAGTGGTATACTATGTGGCCGTAAACTAGTTTTGCAGCATATAGGTTGGGGTTATCAAGCATTTGAAGCGGAGGATCAGTATAGAGAGTGACGGGTACCTCGTTCCCAAGCGGCGGTGCAGGATATTGAGGCCATGGAGCCGCTATTGATGATAAGTCGTAGAAGGCGAAGCCTTCAGGCCCAGCTAGCCCTCTGAAGCCCGTGAATCCAACGAATTCTCTCTCAACATATTTATAGGAAGCGTTATAATAATAGACTCGGTTATAGTCGTCGATATTACCTATTATTGTTATCAGTTCATCATAATTCTTTAAGCCCAAGAGGGAGGCGGCCTCAACGCTTAACCTATATATAATGTCATACGCCTTGCTCACATTTAACCAGGCGACTTTTTCAATGACAGGTTTGTAATTAAGTGGAATCCAGCCGGGCAACACTGAGCCTTCATAGAGTGATGCCAACTGTTCTGCAAGGATTTTGGTTATATTAAGCGGCGCCTTGGCAACAGTAACATTGAAGTTGTAACTAATAGACACATTAACACCCGACGCTACCACGTTAACATTAATACTTGAACCAAGCAGATTGGCTAGATACCTGCTAATAGCCAGTGAATCCAACAAGTCAGAGTAATCAAAAATTATAACAACAACGTTGACCTGAAGAGATACCCGGGTATGATTATGTGGATATGTGGCCATCGGGGTAAGCGAAGTTACCAGGAAGAGCATGCTAATTATCAAAGTCAGAGTAGCACGCCATCGCCTCTTTAACATCCGCAGGCCCCGCGTATCATTTTCTTTTGAGCTTTGACGTTAGTATTCTATCTACCTATGGAATTGGCTAGGTCCAAAAGCTACCCTAATATAGATTGAACTGTATCGGAGCTTCTCAGGGGTATATGCATTGGAGGCGGGGTATCTCGCGGCTGGCTTGCTTCTGACTTTCATAATAAACGTGCCGTTTGGATATTGGAGGGCTCACGCGAAAGCTAGAGATGACAGGAAGGAGTGGTTTCTCTCGATACATGCCCCCGTGCCTTTCGTATTCTTAATTAGGCGTCTCGTCGGGGCAAGTTATTACATGATACCTTTCTTTGTAGTAGCCTTCTTTCTAGGGCAATATATGGGTGGAAGAGTGAACGTAGCGTTTAGAACGAAAAATGGCTGGTCGAGCAGGTGTCTCCCATGCGATATTATTAGGTCAGCTTC
>JALURD010000194.1 GCA_027057815.1 Acidilobaceae archaeon
TCAGGGAGATTAGGGGTGGCGGCGAGTTGGAGAAGACTGTCGGGCCTCCCCCGCCGGGCCTCGACCCTTACATGGCCGCCAAGAGGTTCGCCGCTTCAGTCATAGACATGCTAGCGATATTCCTAGCAACAGGGCTACTCTTCGACCCACAACTCTGGAGCCTATTATACTCCCTCCTAGCCCATATAGCGGACATCCGGTCCAGGCATCCCTGGATATTCCATCCAGCCCACTTAGCCGAGATCGGAGAACTACTCTTCCGCTTCGCCGCGGCGTACTCCCACGTATTCTTCGCCGCGTACATACTCCTAACACTCCTAGAGGCATACAAGGGCCAGACTCTCGGGAAGTACCTCCTCGGCTTGAGGGTTGTTAAGAGAACTGGACGTAGGCTGGACCTGGTCGAGTCCGGCATCCGCAACGCGGGCAAGATATTCCTGCTCCCCATAGACTTAGCCCTCGGGTTGCCTCTAATCCGCAAGGGGTACTTGAGGTACACTGACTACTACATAGACGCCGTCGTCGTTGACATTAAGAGGAGAGAGGCTCCAAGCGGGAGGCGCGAGCCAAGCCCAGGAGGAGTCGCTTCAGCCTAAGTCGACGCACCCTACCTGCTATACGGAGCGGGTGAGGAGCCTCGGGGCTACCTTCTCGGACGCGCCGCTTTCTAAACCTCGAAGCCCTACTGAGGCTGATTTTGAGTAGTCCGGGTAATTCTGGAATGAGGCCCTCTCTAGACAGCGCTTTCTGATGCTGGTGCTGGCACGGGTCTGCGGCCATGTATTTCTCTGAATGGTATTCTGGTGTGTATTAAGGTTTGGCTTTTATTTTGCGTGTTCCAGATACTACTGAGGGGTGGTAAGTGGATTGGCTGAGCTGGAGGCTCGTATCACGAGGGCTATTGTTGAGGACGCGGCTAGGGACTGGTCTGACATTGCCGAGTCGGACGTGGTCATAGTTGGCGCGGGCCCTGCGGGCCTGACGGCTGCTAGGTACCTGGCTGAGAAGGGCTTCAAGGTTGTGGTGTTCGAGAGGCGCCTAAGCTTCGGTGGTGGGATCGGCGGCGGTGGTAACCTATTCCACAGGATTGTGGTCTCGAGCGAGGCCCTCAGCGTCCTGAGGGACTTCAATATAAGGTACCGGAGCGTGGTGGACGGTCTCTACACTGTTGACCCCGCGGAGTTCATGGCGAAGCTGGCTGCTGGCGCGGTAGACGCTGGGGCCAGGATAGTCCATGGAGTGCACGTCGACGACGTGATAGTGAGGTTTAACCCGCTCCGGGTTGTCGGCGTGGCCATAACATGGTCGGCGGTCATAATGTCCGGGCTGCACGTGGACCCCCTCTTCGTCTACTCCAGGGCCGTAGTCGACGCCACCGGGCACGATGCCGAGGTTTTGAGCGTCGTCGCGAGGAAGGTCCCAGACTCCGGGGTAATGGTGCCAGGCGAGTCCTCAGCGTACTCCGAGGAGTCGGAGAGGCTAGTCGTTGAGAAGACTGGCAGAGTCATCCCTGGACTCTACGCCGCGGGAATGTCGGTCGCAGCCCTCCACGGACTGCCCAGGATGGGGCCGATATTCACCTCAATGCTACTCTCGGGGAGAAGAGTGGCCGAGATAATCGAGAGGGACCTGAGGGAGGGCTGACCCGGCCATGCCGATGCAGGTATCGGGGGGCGGCAGGCTCTACCGCTGCGAGGTCTGCGGGAGGCTCACCAGTAACCCGATACTCTACAAGACCTGCTGCATGAACAAGCCCGTAGCCTTCTGCAGCGAGGCCTGCGCTAGGAAGTGGATAGCCGCCTGGATGAGGAACCAGGAGCAGCGGGTCAGGAGTGCCCTACTCGGCGGGAGGCTGGGGATCCCGGGCTCAAGGCTCAGGAAGAGCATGCTATGAACAACCCAGCCACAAGGGGGATCCCAGTCTTTCAGTCTACCTGCATCCTGGCTAATGGGCTGCTTGCCTCACATGCCTGACTACTTCAGTAGCTGCTAGTGGAGCCAGGAGGATCCCGTGCCTGCAGTGACCTGTGGATACTATGAGGCCCCTGGGCCCTGTGGGGCCTGTGTATGGCCTCTTGAGGCATGGCCTGAGGCCTGCCCGGGGATCCCTCGGGTTTGAGGGCTTGAATCCTAGCCTTGCAGTTGCCCTAAGCATCTCCCTGAGCCTCTCCGTGTCCACTGCGGCTTCGCTGGGGCTGTCGGGGATCCCTGCTTTGACCTTGAACCCGCCGACCATTAGTGCGCCTCCGTCCTGGGTGGGCCTCACGAATACCGGGTCTGCACCTACCACTAGGCTTGGCCGGGTCTCGGAGTCCACCGTGACCCTGTAGCCCTTCAAGGCCTCGAGGCCGAGTGCGGCCCCGACCCCCCGGAGGAGCCTGTCAGTCCACGCTCCGGCTGCCACCACTGCAACACTAGCCTCCTCAATGCTACCATTATCCAGCCTAATCCCCTCCACCCTACCGTTCCTCACCTCTAAGCCCGCAACCGGGGATCCCTCCCGCACCTCCACGCCCTCAGCCTCCAGGGCCTCCACGAGGCCCCTGGCCATCTCGTCAGGGTCGACTAGGAGGGCCCGGGGGAGTACGACTGAGAGGCCCAGCCCGGGTATCCTCGACAGCCTGGCGCCCCGCAGCCTGCCCCTGAAGACGGATGTGAGGTACTCGAGCCCGGCCCACCCTACCCTTAGAAGTGGCACTGCTATATCCGCCTCCACGATTGAGTAGCCGATCCTCGATGCCAGCTCCCTGTGGAGGCCAACAGCCTCCAAGGCGTCCCGGAGAGGGATCCCGTCAAGCACCGCGAGCTGCACGCTCAGAATACCGAGGCTCGCGCCGCTCGAGCCTCCGAAGACTCTCCCCCATTCAAAGACCTTCACATCGTAGCCCTCGCGCGCCAGCAACAGCGCCGAGGACAGTCCAATAATGCCTCCACCAACAACTACAACCCTTCTCATACCCACGCCCACTTACCCAGGGAGTCGTACTCGGTGACCAGCCGTTAATGAGGATCAAACCCTATCCGAGAGAGTTATTAATTAATCGTAGTTCGACTAGAAGTAATGCAAAAGTCCTCGATTGCTAGGGGGTAGGGGAGGGTAGGCGGGATCCCGGGGGATTAGCTTGTTGAATAGTGCCTAGGAGTCCTGCCTTCCTGCTATGTCCGGGTCTAGCTTGTTTAGTTCCCTTATGTCTGCCAGCACCATACCTAGAGATTTCTTGAATACCTCGAATATTACTTGTTCGACGAAGTGCTTCGTTATACAGAACTCGCAGGGCTTTAGCTTCTCCGCCACCCTGACTATTTCGTCCCTCCTCTCCTTGAAGAGCTTCTCTACTATGGCTCTGACGTCGCCTTTGATGCTCTCCGCTATCTCCTCTATCACCTTATCGGCCTCCGGGCTGCCTGTGTAGGCGTAGTACCTGGCCCTAACCGAGTACTTGTAGGTCTTGCCGACCCTAACGAGGTCTACCAGGCCGCTGTCCTTGAGTATCGCCAGGTGGTACCTTATCGCGTTGGGGGTCTTGATTATCCCCCTCTCCCTGAGGGCCTCAACTATCTCCCCCACACTCATAGGCTTCTCCTGGAGTAGCTCGAGTATTATGAGTCGGAGCTCGTCACTCAGCGCCTTGGCCTCCTCCAGCCTGACCGGAAGGATCCTCCTAACTCCCCCGCCGTGTGCGTGTTTCACTCCCATCCACCCCTTGGCCTCCACTTCCTCAGGGTCTGGGCCCAGGTCGTGACGGATATGCTGCTGAGCGCCATCGCGATGCCTGCTAGCTCCGGCTTCAGCGCGATGCCCAGGCTCGGGTAGAGGATCCCGGCCGCTATGGGTATCAGCGTCACGTTGTATATGAATGCCCAGAAGAGGTTCTGCTTCGCCTTGGCCCTGACGGCGTCGACTAGCTCGAACGCTACCGCTATCTTCTTGACTCCGCCTCTGAGTATGACCATGTCACCTGCCTCCTTCGCTATATCCGTGCCACTACCCATGGCTATCCCTATGTCTGCCTGAGAGAGCGCCGGAGCATCGTTTATCCCGTCGCCAACCATCACAACGACCTCACCCTTCCTCTGGGCCTCGCTTATGAATGCAGCCTTGTCCTCGGGCGTGACCTGGGCCCTGTACTCGTCTATCCCCAGCCTCCTGGCTATAGCCTTGGCCGTCTCCTCGTGGTCACCCGTGAGCATTACGACCTTGAGGCCCCTCCTCTTTAGGTACTCCACGAGCTCCCTGGCGCCCTCCTGTATCTCGTCTCCTATCGCTATGAGGCCAGCCAGCCTGCCGTCCACTGCGACGTACACAACCGTATACCCTTGGCTACGTAGCTCCCTAGCCAGCCTGGAGGCCTCTCCGGGGATCCCTAGGCCAAGGCCCCTCTCTATGAGCTTGTCATTCCCCACAGCCACACTCCTACCGTTAACCTGCGCGAGTATACCCATGCCTGTGAAGCTGTCAAACGACGCTGGCTCCTCCAGGCTGACACCCCTCTCCTTTGCAGCCTCCACTATAGCCTGAGCCAGGGGGTGCTCGCTCCTGGATTCCGCGCTGGCCGCGAGGGCCAGAACCTCGGCCTCCCGGAAGCCATTGAGCGCAACTATCCTCCTAACTCTAGGCCTGCCCTCGGTTAGCGTGCCTGTCTTGTCAAGAGCCACCATAGTGGCCTTGGGCATCTTGTCTATCACCGAGGGGTCCTTGACTAGTATACCATACTCAGCAGCCTTCCCGAAGCCGGTGACTATAGCCATGGGTATAGCGAGGCCCAGAGCGCAGGGACACGCGACTACTAGAACCGCCACTGTGAACATTAGTGCTTGGGAGAACCCGAGGCCGTATACGAGGCTCCAGAAGGTGAAAGTCGCTACCGCCACCGCTATCACTATCCACGTGAAGACCCCGGCAACCCTGTCGACCATGGACTGTAGGCGGGGCTTGGACGCCTGGGCGGTCCTTATCAGCCTTATCATCTGGCCCAGGACCGTCTCCTTCCCAACCCTCGTTGTATGGACTACTATAGAGCCCCTCACGAGCGTAGTGCCGGCGACTACTGGGTCGCCACCCTTCTTCTCGACTGGCAGAGGCTCACCCGTTAGCATGGATTCATCGACGTAGCCCCTCCCCCTCTTTACCACGCCATCCACCGGGATCTTCTCGCCCGGGCGGACTACGACCTCGTCCCCAACCCTCACCTCGTCTATGGGTACCTCGACCTCCCTCCCCTCCCTTATGACCCTGGCCTTCTTGGGCTGAAGCTCAATCAGCTTCCTGACAGCCTCGCCAGCCCTTGCCTTGAGCCTCGTCTCTATGAACTTGCCTAGCAGTATGAAGCTCATCACAGCCGCGCTGGCCTCGTAGAAGGCTTCGCCCGCCACTACTCCCAGGGATACAAGTAGGCTGCCTATGAACGCCGCGTACGTGCCAAGTATGACGAGGCTATCCATGTTGGGCCTGCCCGCTAGCAAGGCCCTAACCCCTGTCCTCAGGAACTTCACTGAGCCTGCGGCGAAGGCTGGCAACGCCAGTATGGCCTGGAGGATGTCGAGCCTTAGACCAGTCAGGGCTGAAAGCGCTGGCCCTAGCGGGGTGTAAGTTGCCAGGAGTAGGACTATCGTCGGTGGGAAGGCTACTAGGAGTAGCTTCTTGAGCTTCTCGTACTCCTCCCTGACTATCTTTGTTGCTACGTCCTCAACCTCCTCCCCCACGCTCTCAGAGACTACTTTGAGGCCCAGCCTCTCCACCTCACTCCTCAGTTTTTGGGCCGAGACTACGAGCGGGTTGAACAATATCCTAACAGTCTTGGTGACGTGGTTCGCGGCTACATCGAATACTCCCTCTAGACCCTGTAAGGCCTCTTCTACCCTCCTGTCATCCTCCGCCGAGACGAGCCCCTCGACGGCGAAGATTACCTCTTCCTTGTAGACGTCGTAGCCCGCCTTTCTGATGGCCTCTATTATCTTCCTGGGGGGTATTTTCTCCGGGTCGAACTCAACCTTAGCCTCCTCAGTGGCGAATGAGACTTCAGCCTTGACTCCTAGCTTCTCAAGCTGCTTCTGAATTGTGATCGCGCATGATGCGCAGTGCATCCCCACTAGCTTCAACACTTCCTGCCTGCGCTTCCTTATCGAGATCCTCAGGCCAGTGTTAGGTGAACTCACGGCCTGCCACCGCCTGCCATATACCCAGTGAGGTTGAATGCTAAAAAATTTTTTGTAAGAATATGGGTATCGGTGGGGATACACTTCAAACAATCGCCTTCACAGAGTAATCCAGCTAGAATCAGGGTACGCTTCCTAGCCCTGGGCCCATCGCTTGCCTAGCGCAGCCTTCAGTGTTACCTTGACCGCGAGATCTCTAGGGTAGCCGAGTCCCTCGAGGGCTTCAGGGAGAGTCTTCCCCTGGGCTAGGAGGCCTGCGACCCTCGAGGCGGCCTGGTAGCCTATGTAGGGTGCTAGGAGTGTTACCAGGGCTTGGCTGGACTCGGCTAGCCTCCTCATCCTCTCCCGCCTAGGCTCGATGGCTGCGATAACCTTTCCGGCAACCTTACTCAATGCTTCCGTGAGGAGGGTGGCTTGCTTGTCGGCAACATAGCCCGCGAGGGGGATCCCCATGCTGAGCTCAAGCTCTCCCAGTAGAGAGGCGTGCAGCATGGACTGGTCTAGCCCTATCACGTGGGCGGCTGCCTGCATCGCCGCCTCGAGTGTGACCGGGTTCCTCTTACCCGGCATCATGCTACTGCCTGGTATGTCTACGTGTATCTCTATCTCTCCGAAGCCCGTGTTGGGGCCGGAGTACATGAGCCGGAGGTCCTGGGAGAGCCTCCAGAGGTCCACTGCTATGACCCTGTAGGCCGAGCTTAGTGCTAGGAGGTCTGTGAGGAGCCTCATGGGCCTCATAGGGGATCCCGCCAGCTTGACGGGGATCCCCGAGGCCTCCGCTAGGTACCTAACAGCCAGCTCCGCATACCCCTCAGGCGCGTTGACACCGGTACCCACAGCCGTGCCCCCGAGCGGCACCTCCAGCACAGCCTCCACGGCTTGCTCGAGTAGCCTAGAGTCGAGCTTGAATGCCTGGGCGAATGCCTCAAGCTCCATCCCCAGCGTTACGGGTAGAGCGTCCCTGAGGTGCGTCCTGCCGGGCTTCACCGCATCCATAGTTTCACGTGCCAGAGACTCAAGCCGGGCCATTAATGCTTCAAGAGCCTCCAATACATCTCTCGCCCCACGGGCTGCCGCTAGCCTAAGCGCCGTGGGAACCACGTCGTTGCTGGACTGGGACTTGTTCACGTGATCGTACGGGTCAACCTCTACTCCAGCCCTCCTCGAGGCCTCCCTAGCTATCACCTCGTTTACGTTCATGTTGAGCCCTGTCCCGGATCCCGTCTGAAACACGCCGACTACTATGTCGCCGTCAAAGCGCCCCCTGGCGAGTTCTAGTGCCACCTCCATTATAGCCCTGCCCCTCCTCTCGTCGAGGACGCCTAACTCCACATTAGCCCGTGCAGCGGCGTACTTCACCAGCCCCATAGCCCACAGTAGCCTACGAGGAATCCTAGTACCCGTCTCCAGGTAGAATCCAGAAGCCCTAGAGGCATACGATCCTCCCAAGCACTAGACACCCATCCAGCAACCAGGAGGGCCGCCGCCCATAGCTACTCGTATATAGGGATAAGGCGGTAACGCGAAGCTTTAGCCCCCAGCGGCGTTGCTGTCATTAGATGGTTATGTTTTTACCTTGTCATCTGGAGGAGTATGTGGAGGGGTCTGAGCTGAGGGTAGTCATAACGCCGCCCGTGCACCCTGTGCTGCTTCTCGTTTACTCCGTGTTACTCCTGCCCCTTATCCTTGTCTCGCATGGCTTCCTGGCTGCCGCCTTCTCTACCCTCGGGGTCCACCCTTTAGTGGGCTTCGGGTTGTCTGTGTTCATGCTCCTGGCCAGCCTCGCGCTCAGCCCAGTTAATGTGGTGGTGAGGGAGATTGGCTCCGGCGTGGTGAGGGTCGAGTACAGAACCGACTACGTTTACTTCTTCGGCGTACCCGTGCCCGTCGTGAGTAGGGTTGTCGTGGAGGACCGCGTCTTCCTCGCAGTCAACCTCGGGGGCGCGGTTGTGCCGGTGGTTGCCAGCAGTGGAATGCTCGCCCTAGTTGCAGGGAGCCACTCCTGGGCCCTCCCCAGGATCCTGGCTGCCACCATGGCGACGGCTATGGTGGTTTACGCCGTGGCCAGGCCCCTCCCAGGGGTGGGTATCGTCGTCCCCTCCCTCTTACCCCCGCTAACAGCCGCCCTGGCCACCGTCACCCTGCTCGGCCCGACTCCCCTAGTGCTCCCGGGATCCTACGTGGCTGGCACGCTGGGGAGCCTCTTGGGGGCCGACGTCTTCAAGCTGGCCAAGAACCTCGACCTCCTCACGCAGAGGCTCGGGGCCCGCCTCATAAGTATAGGCGGAGCTGGAGTCTTCGACGGCGTCTACCTCTCGGGCCTTGTCGCCCTCCTCATAGGCGCCCTACTCTACTAGCCGCCTCGCTTGAACTCTATCCCGTCGACGCTCCTAACCACCGTGCCCTTGTAGAGCCAGCTTATCTGCCTGAGCGTTGCGTGCATGTCGAACTCCGTCAAGGCGCTGATCCCATCCACTGGAACCACGACCTTGTACCACCTAAGGGCAGCGCTGGCTGCGGTGTGGAGCACACAGATGTTAGCCACGGTCCCCACTATGACCACGTACTCTATCCCGTAGACCTTGAGCAGGTCGTCGAGCGGCGTCCCGTAGAACCCATCGTACCTCGTCTTCTGCACCACTATATCGCCCGGCTGCGGCTTCAGCTCATCGACTATCTCCCAGCCCCAAGTGCCGTACTTGACGTGCTCCCCCCAGATCTCGAACTCCGGGTCACCGTCGTAGTGGGTGTCCTGCGTGTAGAAGACCTTCACCCCGGCCGCCCTAGCCTTCTCAAGGAGTCTCTTGATGGGCCCGATAGTGGCCTCAGCAGTGGGAACCCTAAGCTTGCCGCCTTCCTTAACGAAGTCGTTCTGCATATCAACTACTATAACGGCAGTCTTCCTAGCTGGGAGTTCCACCCTGTCGACGACCTCGTAGCCGGGAACCTCCACCATCCTACCAGGCAAGACTTCCACCTCCTAGACGGGATCCCTGCATGATACTATACAATGATTTCCCGGGTTAAATGCCTAGTAAAGGTGAACACTTGTATCTCATTTAATAAACGTGCTGCTTAACCTTCTATCCCCACCTGCTTAAGTCTT
>JALURD010000195.1 GCA_027057815.1 Acidilobaceae archaeon
CTTCACCACCCCTAATCACTAGCTGCTCCAGGAGCCCACCTCTCAGGCGTAGATCTCTCATACAGGCTTGGCTAGCTTTAACCCTCCGCCTCAGCGACGATTCAGGATTGAGCAGACTCCACCAAGCTCCATGCTCCACTCCTTGAATACCTTGAATAAAATATTATATTAAAAATATATACTTGGGGCCTTAGCCTGGAGTAACCGATGGGAGCATGGCCCGGATCCACGTAGTCCCCGTGAAGGCTGGGATTGCTTCCGGCCTAGCCGTGTTGATTATAGGCCTTTCATTTGCCGCGGCCGCCGCATTATCATTTACGGGGTTCGGCGGGTTAGCCGGGATCCCATTACCTCTCCGCATTGTATTCCTCTTCCTGGGGCTGATCGCTCTGCTAGCGGGGTACTCTCACGCCAGGTACGGGCCTGCTGTTAGGAGTGCGGTGGAGAGGCTCGGCAGGGAGCTAGTGGTTGAGGGCGACAGGCTAGTGTTCCCGAGGCCCTTGAGGCTGAAGCCTGGCAGGCTTAGGGCTCGGCTGGAGAGGGAGAGCAGCGGATACTCGGTTTGGTTCGGCATCGTCGAGGAGGAGGGGCCGGAGACCGTCAAGGACTACTTGGAGCCAGGGGACTTCCCGGGGAGTGAGAGTGTCGCGGCTAACGTGGACTGGAGCTGGTCCGGGTTAAGGGTTGGAGCGGGGCCTGTAAAGCTGGGCCCGGCTGAGCCCGTTGTCGAGTGGGTCGACCTCCCATGCTATATAGTCAGGGAGGAGGAGTACACGACCCCGGCATTCGACGTATGCATAGCATTCCTGCCCAGGCCATTCCTCCCGGTAGCCCTCCGGAGGGGCACGCTCCAGGCGGTGGAGGGGAGGGACGTAGCCAGGGCGAGCGTTGAGGTGAGGGATGGAGTCATACACGGAACCCTAGAGTTCTACAAGGCCCCGGGATCCCGCTCCCGCGGGGCGCGGCTAGAAATCACCGGTGAATACGGCGGCGTTCGGTACACCGCCAGGATAGCCGAGTTGAGGAGCCCAGGCTCGGCGGGGCTCACTTGGCCGAAGACGGGTGAGCCGGTATACATCGTTGCCTCAGACGCCTCAACATACTCGCCCTCCAGGCTCCTGAAACTCCTCGGGATAACCGAGCCGCTGATCCTGGGCGGCGCCTGGGAGAGGCTGGGCAACCTGAAGATAAAGCTAGTGCTGGACAGACCACTAGCCAGGGACGTCGTGGACGAGGAGGAACTAATCGTCACCCAAGAGTCGTCAGGAGCAACCAGGGCCAAAACTAACCCTTAACTCTCAAGATAACGCGTACACGCGGGAGCCTCTCCTCGCACTCCACTACCAGGGCACTGCCGATCGAAGCAGCTTCCGAGTCCGCCCCATGAACATTCGTCAAGGTTATCCCTCACTGGCCAAATTCCTAACTGCCTCTAGAAGTCTTTTGACGTCGCTGACTCTGGCCTTGACCGATTCGATGTCCAGCTTAGCCTCGTGGAATCCCCATACGTGAAGCACCCATGCAGCGTCCCACCAAGCCCTGGCACCAGGCACCCTCTTATCTAGGGCCCTAACCACCCTCTCTAGCTCGGTGACCGTCCACCTACCCCTAGACTCAACTCTTTCCAATACATCGGAGAGTCCCAGAAGCACGGCTGCAGCCTTCACTGCCTCCTCCGCCGCCTTGTATAGCTTCTCGCTCGCCTGGATAGCGTCCCCCCTCTCCAGGTAGGATGAGGCCTCAGCTAGGAATCTCTCGGCAAGCTCCAGGCGCGCACCCGCCTCACTCCTGGGATCCAGGCCCAGAGCCCTAGACAGGGCTCTGAGAATAACCTCCTCGACGTCAACCCCCTTACGTCTGGCCTCCTTCAACAGGGACTCAGGGACCCTCACGCTCAAGCCTAAGCCTGCCCCAGGCTTCCCCAGAGGCCCCGCCACCTTAAAACCCCCTTAAGATTAATTGGCCCCCTCAACTATTCAGCCATGGTGCAATCGGGATTGCCTAGGGTCCTCGTTGCTAGCCTGGGCTTCACCGTAGACTTTGCGGTCAGGAGGGTGGCTGACCTCGGGAGGGGTGAGGTTAGGCACTTCATAGGTGTGGGGCTCCACTCCGGCGATGAGGATGTATGGAAGAGGGTGGAGGAGGCCTTCAAGCTCCTCTCCCACTACCTCACAAGCCTCGGGATCCCCTCAGAGCTCAGGATGGTAAGACTCGGCCACGCGATGGTCAGGGAGGCAAGGGACGCCCTCGCCAGGGCTAGCAGTCTAGCCGGGCCGGACGGCTTAGTGGAGGTGTACGTGACCGGTGGACCCAGGATCCTCACAGCAACCCTAGTGATAGCCGCGCTAACCTCAACGCCTGAGGTTAGGGATAAGATAGTAATTACAGCCTACGGGGAGGGCTTCAGGGCAGACTTCCAAGTGCACGTCGGCCTCCTAGCCAAGCTGTTAAGCCTAGACCAGGACTCACTCCGGATAATTTACACCTTAGCTAGGGAAGGAGGGTTGAGGGCTGAGGACTTAAGGAGTATTCTAGGGATGAAGAGGAGCACACTCTACAAGAAGCTAAAGGATCTCTCCACTATGGGTTTAGTTAAAAGCGAGGCAGGAGTATGGAGCGTCCACGAGGACTTGGAAAAAATCGTCTGAAGTCCACAATCTGTAGACTGTTAACTCCCCGCTACCATGGAATTCTATTATGTAGGCATGGATCCTCGTCCACAAATCTTAAATAGTAGTAACCCGCATTCTATCTAATTAATTATCTAACTAATCTAACCGGTTTGGGGGTTTACTGGGTAGGCCGAATAGGCGGACCTAACCCCCATAGATCCAATTAAAGACACCCTGGCAATGTTCGCAGCCATGAGGAACTACGGCTACCTCGACATAATCTTTCAATTCTATGTGTTAGATATTGTTTATGTCTTCATTGTTGTATTCCTTTACCTTCTTATGCCGTAGATGCATTG
>JALURD010000196.1 GCA_027057815.1 Acidilobaceae archaeon
ACTAGACAAGGCAGCTAACGGGCTGTCACCGACAGGGATAAGGATACAACCCTCAGAGATCCAACCCCTAACAGCCAAGCTCACCAGCCAAGAGGCCCTCCCACGCGGCGACGGCGTGGACTCAATAAACCCGCCTCCACCCGCACAGCCTCCGTGCCCGCTGAGCTTCGCCGAGATCTACTTCCCAGGCCTCTACAACCAACGCTACAACCCACCCCAACTCTGGCTAGATAGGGTGCTACTAGACCCATCCCTATACTGGAGGGAGGAGGACCGCCAGAGAGTCATAGGCGACCTATGGAAAGCCTTCGCCTCCAAGTTCTCCCTGGCATACTTCTTCCCATCATACTGCACCGCCCAGGACGCAGTGATCTCAGCGGGCGTCTACACAGGCTTCCCTGAGGGCGTGCATACAATGGACCACGTAATAATAACGCTAGCCTACGACACAGGTTACACGCAGGGAGTCTACGGCTGGGCCGACGAATACTCAGAGGGCACTGAAATCCTTGTCTACGACAAGGCCCCTATAGCAAGGATAACCATGCTATACAATGGTCAACAGCTACCTCCAAAGCCAGAGTTTGAAGTGAACTTTAATGTTGTAAAGACCGGGGATGAGATTATAGGTGTGACGTTTATGGGTAAGATAGTCTTTGGACGCACGGATCAATACCTGGAAATGTGGTGGAGCTCCACTTATGTATCAGCTGTTAATGGCTGGTATAGTATTGGGTTTATTTATGCTCCCCTGAATGTTAGGTATGACTTTGACGCAGTAATGGTTCACTACGTGGCTGATAAAGTTGTAGTCAATGGCATTGAATACTGGAGGGTAGTGCCCTTGTACTATTTCTCGCCATTCTATACATTGGTATACGATTATAATTACATTAGTAGCTATTATGATAATTATGCGAACCCTAACAACACAGCAATGCTTAATGAATTACAGAATGCTTACATAGAGCTAACCTCAATAGTAAACTTCCCGGATCCCTACATGGATTGGGTTAGGATATATGAAGGGACTATTTATCCTGGTACCAGCTCGTTTACTATTGATTCAAGCGTGACTAACTCGTCAGTAGTTTACGATCTTGGATGGCTGATAACGTTCTTGGCGAATGTTGCCGCATCTAAGGTATTCAAAGGCTTTAATTCTAAATTCCATGAGATGTCAACTCTAGTGAAACCGTTAGTTGGAGTGGCGATAGTTAAGCACGATAGTCGAATAGTTAGACTAGACTTGATTGTCGAGGTATCTACTACCATGCCTGTTGTCAGCGCTACAGTCGATAAATTGTCGCCGCTGCCCGAGTATCTTTCTGAGTGTTACTCGCAGATGAATCTGTACCCGCTACTGTATACGTACAGCGTGACTGTCTATGGGCCCTAAAACCTGGTTTAGGTTCTTGATTTTTTATTTATTAAAATAAAATTATTAGTTCTGTGGTAGATAATGAAGGTTTAGTGAGCGAAATGGTAGGGAGGTTGGGCGACTCCATCTATTATGGGTGGTATGGATTAATGCCGGGTGCCGGCGTTGATTGGTTTGTGTCGGGTGCGCTGTATTGCTATTTTTGGCTCGACAAGGTATACATTGATGTGGAGGGGTGATATTCGTGGGGCTAGTTTATGTGGAGGGGGTGGTTAAGCATGGAGGGAGGAGTGTTAGGGTGAGGTTCCTGGTTGACTCGGGAGCTACTTACACGGTTTTGACTGAGAGGGTGTGGCGGGAGCTGGGCTTGGAGCCTTTGGGTGAGATGGAGTTTATCCTAGCGGACGGGACTGTGATTAGGAGGAAGGTGTCTGAGGCGCTCCTGGAGCTGCCTGGATATGGTGAGAGGCACACTCCTGTAGTGCTAGGTGAGAGTGAAGATGAGAACATACTTGGAGTGGTGACGCTGGAGATTTTCGGGTTAATCCTCGACCCGTTCAAGAGGGAGCTTAGGCCCATAAGGGCTCTAATGAAATCTTACAGAGCCTAGCTCACTTTAACCATGCCAGCTCTCTCGAAGAACCTCCTACCCAGGGGTCCGACTACGTGTACCTCGAGTGGGTGGCTTGGGGGTAGATTCAATTCTTCCCAGACAAGGCTTATTATACGGGCTGACTCTTTCATGTTCGGCTCGTGGTCCAGGACCACTACTATGTCAATGTCACTGGAGGCTGTTGCTTCTCCCCGTGCAATGCTACCAGCAATGTAGACCGATGCTTTGGGGTAGCGCTTCCTGATCACTAGTACCGCCCGCTCTACCAGGCCCCTCCAATCCATCAGTAGCGCTTTGCGTTCACTAAGCACCTCCGAGAGCGCGTCGGAGTAGGTCCTCGACAAACCCGACCACCTATCCGACGGTTCTCAGTATGTCCTCCGCGTCCTCCCTGGTGTATCTTCTTAGAGTGTACCTGGCAGTTATGCATACGTCCTCGATCTCTGAGAGATTGGCTCTAAAGCGCTTCATGAACCTTTTAATCTCCTCCCACGGATCGCCTAGTCCCCTACCTAATAGTGCCAGGAGCCGCTTCCTCTAACCGTATCACTCTGTGTCTTTCTGTTTCATTGTGATACGGTTTTCATCGGTTCCCTCCTCGCCTGCACCACCTCCCTTTCATCGGGGTGCAGGGTCATGGGGGTGGTCGGGCCGAGCGGCACGCGGCTCCCATTCACGGCTAGCCCTGGCTGGGCTCGGAGCATGGCTCCCATCGCCCAGCGGGCCCTGGGGAGTATATTAGCCAGCAGCGCATATAAATTCTACAGAACCATTCCATCAGCAGTTTATATTCCTCCATACTTAATAGGTGCCCCTAGCTGCAGGGATGCGGTCCTCAGTTAAATCTGGGTTGACCGCGTGTGCGTCTAGAGGTGGGCCTGAAACCTAAGGTTGATACACTAGGGTTCCCTCTAGCTTTCCGTCGACTACAAGCTTCTTCAAGCGGGTGGGGTCCTCACCGTTTATGAAGTA
>JALURD010000197.1 GCA_027057815.1 Acidilobaceae archaeon
AGCCTAAGACGACCTCCGGCCGGTTTCTGTCTATTTTCATGTAAAAGCTCTTGATGTGCTTGGGGAAGTGTGTGATGAAGAATGGCCTGTCGAACTCCTCAGTCAGCACTCTTTCCTCATCAGCTCCTAGGTCGTCGCCCCACTCTATGGGTACCCCCCTCCTCTTCAGTATCTCTATTGCCTCGTCATAGGTTATCCTAGGGTATCCGGGTCTCCTCGCTGGCTCTAGCTTCTCTGTGTCTCTCTTGAGTAGGCTTAGCTCCTCAAGCCTTTCCCTTAATACAGCGTCCACAGCATAAGCCACCATCTCCTCACCCACCTTCATTAAGTCCTCCATACCAGCCCAGGCCTGTTCCACCTCTAAGTGCCAGTACTCGTAGAGATGCCTCCTCGTCCTACTCCTCTCTGCCCTGAAGCTGGTAGTCAGGCTCCACACCTTCTCTAAACTGAAGATCATGGCTTCGAGGTAGAACTGCGCGCTCTGGCTGAGGTAGGCCTTCTTCCCGAAGAAGTTGACCTCAAAAAGCGTTGCGCCGCCTTCCACTGCCGACTGCGTTAGTATGGGCGGCGATACCTCCCACCAGCCGTTCTTCTCGAGATACTCCCTAAGAGCCTTGAGGACTGTGTGCCTTATTCGCCATACCGCTGTTAGGCGTCTACTCCTAATCCATAAGTGTCTCACGTCTAGGAGGTAGTCTATGCCCTCCCCGCCCTTGATAGGGAAGTCCCTGGACTCCCCGTAGAGCTTGAAGTACTGAGCTCTTAACTCCAAGCCTCCCGGAGCCCGGGGATCCCTAGCTACTACCCCAGCCGCCTCTACTGATGCTTCTATGTCGGCCTTCTCCGCGTCAGCAACGGCTTCTGCAGGCGCTAGGGACCGGTCAACTACAACTTGGAGTATGCCTTCCGAGTCGCGGAGAACTACGAATATCTTCCCCCCCAAGTCGCGTTTACGGTAAACCCAGCCCCTCAGCCTAACTCTGGCCCCTTCACCTAGCTTCAACGCATCCTTAGTCTTCACTAGCTTCTCCAACCTGAGGCCCCCCGCTCAAGGCTTCTTCCAGCTTCCTAAAACAGTAACTGCGGGCTTCACTAATAGATCCTCCGAAGGGATCCCGGCTGGCCTCAACTGCTATGCGAAGGTTCACCAGCTCTCTACGGTCCTCGCTGGGAACCTCTATAATAACGGCCTCGCATCCGCCAGGAAGGCTGGCATAACATATCCTAGCTGGTGCTCCAGCGTCGATGATCTCCTTGCACTGAAGTACCCCCTCGGGTAGAGACTTGTACACATCTATAGAGTACACTCTAATGCCCGCCGACTCCACCAGCAGCGACCTCTTGTATTCTTCATAGTATTCCTCTTCAACCCTGTAACCTTCGACCACAGTATCGGACACCCAGAATTGGGGTCATGCCGAGAATCAATAAGCTCTTCACGTCAGTACACGATAACTTAACCCTACCCGAGTAGGCTTTAAGCGGCCACGGGGGCTGAAGCCGTGCCTGCCCGGAACCGCCAACTGGCTCTTGCCTACTCTATTAGGGATCCTGCCGGCAAGGGAGTTGCCGAAGTACTACTAGACCTCGTCGGCGGGGAAAAAGCTGAATGCCCCCATGCAACTGAGTGTTATAGACTCTCAAATGGCGTCATCTTAGGCGGCTTCGACGCCGACACACCTTTTATGGAGATGCTTTCGAGCACCCCCGACCCGGGAGCAGAGGCCGTCATAGTGCTATCGAGGCATAGCAGCGCTTCAGGCACTAAGACTCTCACAGTGCATCACACCGGGAACCCCACCACTACTACTTTCGGGGGAAGACCGAAAGAACTGGCCATAGCTTTCCCCCAACTCTCGAGGGCGTTGCTTGCCGCCTACAAGACCGCGGCTAAGGATGCCGGGATCCTTGGAGAGTACGACTTGAAGCTGGAAGCCACACATCATGGCCCCACTACTGTAAATAGGCCTGTAGTCTTCATAGAGATAGGCAGCGGCCCCGAGGAGTGGCGAGATCCCCGTGCGAGGCTCGCTATGGCCAAAGCTGTCTTAAGCGTGATCGCCTCGGGGCCTGCCCGGGATTGTACGCCAGCAGTCGGTTACGGCGGCGGCCATTACCCCGCCAAGTTTACAAGAATGCATCTAGAGTCGGAATATTGCTTCGGCCACATACTAGCTAAATACGTGTTCCGCGAAGGCTTAGACCCCGATGTTGTAAGGCAGAGTGTGATGAAGAACCACCCGGACCCACCTAAGGTGGCTATAGTAGAGAAGAAGAGTTTGAAGTCATTGGAGAGAAAGACGCTGGAAGGGATCCTGGGAGAACTAGGCCTTGATGTGGTATACGTCTAGCCTTTCCTAGCCTCGCCCCGACCTAGAGCTTTATGCGCTCTCGCCAGGTGGCCTGCCGCGAGCGCAGCGAGAAGGTTCAACTCACCCGCAAGAACCGCTGCGGCCACTATTTCCGCAAACTTCTTAGCGTTAGAACCGGGGGGGTTCCCTCCACCAGCTACTCCCATTAATGCTAGTGCTTCTCGCTGCGTCGGAAGCCTCGTTCCACCGCCCACAGTCCCTACTTCCAGGCTTGGCAGAGTGACGGATATGTATAAGTGGCCGTCCCTTACTTCGGTCCACGTGTAGCCCATACTGCTTTCAACGACTTGAGCAGCGTCCTGGCCTGTAGCTAGGAATATTGCTGCTATAATGTTTGCATAGTGCGCGTTAAAGCTTAGGCTCCCCGCGGCTGCACTGCCCATGAGGTTCTTGGCTGTGTTAACGTAGTGAATGTCCTCCGGCCTCGCCTTGAGGACTTTCTCCGCTACATCCTTCTTGATAAGCGCCTCTGCTATGACGTACTTGCCCCTGCCTAGGAGTTTATTCATGCACGACGGCTTCTTGTCGACGCACATATTGCCGCTCAAGGCGACGCACCTAGCTTCGCCCGGGT
>JALURD010000198.1 GCA_027057815.1 Acidilobaceae archaeon
GGTTATCGCCGTGGAGGCCGTGGAGCCGGATCGCAGAGTGATCCAGGAGATCTTAGCAAGGGTGACAAGCGAGGCCTCCGACGCCATAGTAGTAATATATTATCGTGTAGGTGATGGGAGAGAGGCTGTAGAGATGGCTGCTGGTAAGAAGGCGGCCGAGAAGGTTGACCTGGGAGTATTGGCGAGGAAAGCCGCCCATGACCTCGGCGGTAGGGGAGGAGGAAGAGGTTCATATGCAAGCCTAGTCCTTCCAGAAGGTAAGGTTGGGGACCTCGTTAAAATGATAAAGGATGAACTAAGGAAGACGTGAACCTGCTCGCAAGTAGTTTTCACGGATCGATTCCAGGCTGTGAGCTTAATTCTTGCATTGCTTCCAAGGTTTTAACCTGCTCTTCCGGCTCGAAGAGTTGGTGGCCAGATGATGTATGACGTAGCCCTAGTAGACCTCGATGGTGTGGTATGGCTGGGATCCCGGATCATCGAGGAAAACGTTAAGGGCCTCCAGAAGCTAGCGGAGGCAGGCGTCAGGTTAGTCTACGTTACCAACAACTCTACTAGGGCCAGGTCATACTACTCCAGGAGACTCGAGAAGATAGGCCTACCAGCTGACCCCTCAAGCGTCGTCACCAGCGCTGTTGCAGCCGCCGCGTGGATAGCCGAAAGGAAGCCCGGGGCACTAGTCTACCCTCTGGGCGAGGAGGGAATGGTTCACGAGCTCTCCCAGGCTGGCCTGATACCGGTGACCAGGGATGCAGCGAGGAGAGGTGAAGCCGACGCAGTTGTGGTCGGGTTGGACAGGAATTTAACCTACGCTAAGCTGGACGCTGCGCTGAGAGCTGTACTCGCTGGTGCACTCTTCGTCGCGGCGAACGAGGATCACGTGATACCAGTGGAGGATGGTCTATCCCCCGGCGCGGGGGCCGTGGTGGCAGCACTTGAAAGGGCCCTCGGGAGGAGGCCGGACTTCGTCGCGGGCAAGCCTAACCCTTGGATGGTGGAGGTGGCCAGGAGGCAGGCCGGGATCCCTCAAGGCGCGAGGCTCATAGTGATAGGTGACAGGGTCGACACTGACGCAGAGATGGCTAGGAGGGCTGGCATAGACTGCCTGGTGGTGGGAACAGGGGTGGCTAGCCTCGACGAGGCTAGGGAGAAGGCCACCTATACTGCCAGGAACGTACTGGAAGCACTTGAATTCATCGTTGGGAGGAGGTAGATTCGCCCGCATAGAGCCTCACCAGCCTTCCACGCTTGTACCTCTCGAAGCCTCTGAGGCCTACTATGTGCAGCTCGACGGGCGCGTAGAGCGGGAGGCCAAGCCTCTCAGCGGCCTCGAGGATCCTCGCCCTAGCCTTGGCTGCCTCCCCGAAACTGGGATCCCTGGGCAGCATCACCACTACATCCACGTCGCTCAGAACGGTGAGCCTACCCTCAGCCGCACCCCCAGCCAGGTAGACGCTGTTTAAGGTAAAGCTGGGCTGAGTACTCGGCTTAAGAGGACGGCCAAATCGTACTTACTCTTCCTTAGGAAGTTGTGGGCCGCCTCGGCCACGTCTAAGGGCTCTGCGTTTGAGTAGCTCGGAGTACTCGCCACTCAATACTGGAGCCCCAGATGGATACGGGTGCGTATGTGGGGTTTAAAGGATGAGATCCGCCTGGCGGGTGGTGTATTAGGGGTTGTATGCGTCGACTAGGTCTCTTATGAGCTGCTTCTCAGCCTCTGACTCTCCCTGGGCGTACCTCCTCCACTCGCCTATGGCGTCCACGTCAGCCCCACCGGTCTTAGCGGGGCATTTGTCAATCTTCACGAGGGCGGGTATTCTGGTCATGGAGCCCACGACTATGGCTTCACCCGGGTTGAGGCTAGGGAGTACTCTGGTCAGGTCCTCACTCAGCTGCTCGCTGGCCTCCCTCACATACCTCTGGTCGGTGGGCTCCACTATCCTGAGAACTATCTTATTATTGGCCTGGCTTAGGACATCTGCATCGAGCTTCTTAGGCCTCTGACTAACTATGACCAGGCCAACCCCGAACTTCCTCCCCTCTCTCGCGATCCTCGAGGCCCAGTACTTTGTGAGCGTCGACTCGTCCCTTGGAATGAGTACGTGGGCCTCTTCAACGACTACAATTATAGGAACCGGGTACCCGGCGGCTCCCCCCGTTATCTTGTTGACCCTCCTCTCCTCGAGTATCCTCCTCATGTAGTGGCTTACAACGGCGTCGGCTCCAGCCTCGTCTAGTTCGCTCAGGTCGAATATGGTGAGCTTACCTGGCTCTATGACGTCTACCAGGCTCGTCTGGAAGGCTGGATCTATTATATCTTTGTAGACTTCGAGCATGTCATCTACCCTGTTGAGGGCTGATGTGGCCGAGTTCTTCTCGCTGGCACTACTAGTCCTCGCCTTCCTGGCTATCTCATCCCTAAACCTCTTGATGAGGTCGCCCAGGGTTATCTTTCCACTCTCATACTCCTCCATAGCCTTATTCCACGCCTCCCTGATTATCCTCTCCTGCACACTCGCATGCTCCGGGAGCTTCACTAGCTTGAAGATCTCGGAGAGCTTCAGGTTCGCAGGGTTAACCTTCGGCTTAAGGACCCTTACCCTTCCCGAAAGGATCCTCTTCAAGTCCTCCGAACTGGCATACTCTCCATGCATGTCGAAGAGGACCATGGTTCCCCCTAGCTCTCCGACTATCCTCGTGGCTAGGACGCATACGGTGTTGCTCTTACCACCGCCGGTTACCGCTAGTATTGCCAGGTGCCTGAATAGCTTGTTAACCTCGATTGAGAATGGGACCTGTCCGTCGGTCCTTAAGAGGCTCCCGATGGGGATCCAGCCGTCGCCGCCCTCGAATATAGCCCTAAGGGTCGACGGCGGGGCAGCGTAGACCTTGGTGCCCGGGTCCAGGGGCACAGTAGGACTCCTCGGCGACCCAGTGAC
>JALURD010000199.1 GCA_027057815.1 Acidilobaceae archaeon
TAGGGCCTCCGCGTCAATCCTACTTCATACCCTACAGGGAGCTGTTCTCCAACGGCTTCACGGTTGCAGAGGACTCATGCATAGTAAAGGTTAGGGTTCACGTGGAGGGTGTGTCACCCGAGTTGCTCGACACGCTGAAAGACGTCATTGAGAGAAGGGCCTTCGAGGCTGGAAGTCAAGTATCAGTGGTAGCCCAGGCCGAGAAAGTCTTGAGGCCCTATGTTGAGGAGCTGACAAGCAACTCAGCGACGTTCGTGGTCACATTTGTTACACCCCAAATTGGTGGGAAGGAGTTCAGGCTGACACCTATATTGCACCTCCTCGCACTAGCCCTACGTGAAGCCGGATACACTAAATTCCGGGTGGAACTTGAGAAGCCCGAGTGTCCAGGGGGTAAGTAGGGATGCCCAGACGCAAGAAGAGCGAGCCAGGCGTGTGCCCCCAGTGCGGGACTAAGGTAGGGGATCCCGACAGGACCTGGACTCTAGTCTCCCCTATCCCGGACAAGAAGGGTAGAATAACGGTTACAGTGATGGGTTCCTTCACGTGTCCCAACTGCGGCTACAAGTGGAGAGCGGTACTCAGCAAGATAAAGACGGGAGGAGACGAGGGCGCGGGACCCGAAGAAGAGCCTGAGCCTAGGGAGGGCGAGGTAATAGAGATAGACCTAGACGAGATATACAAGGAGGTCGGTGGCGGAGGTCCGAGCTAATGGAGGACGTTGCCCGCTTCTTTTCAGGCAAGCCCAAGGCAGTCCTTGTAATAGATTTTGGCGGGCAGTATGCTCACCTTATCGCAAGGAGGATAAGGGAACTTGAAGCACTATCAGTACTAGTATCGGGCTACATGGGGCTAGATCACGTTGTACGGGAGGCGTCAAAATACGATGTGCACGGTATAGTCTTGAGTGGCGGGCCGGGAAGCGTGTGGGAAGAGTCACATGACGACATAGCCAAATGGGCGGTGGGCCAAGGGATCCCCGTCCTAGGGATATGCTATGGGCATCAGCTTCTCGGAAAAGTGCTCGGAGGAAAAGTATCTAGAGCTCCTCGGGGCGAGTTTGGTCCTACACTCGTAAAGGTTCTTGATGAAGATGAGATACTCAAGGGTCACGGGAAAGAGTTCACGGCCTGGATGAGTCATAACGATGCTGTGATAGAGCCGCCGCCGGGAGCTAAGGTGTTGGCGGTAAGCGATGGAAGCCCGGTCGCTGCTATGAAGGTCGGGTATGCCGTTTACGGTGTTCAATGGCACCCGGAAGTAGTCCACACGCAGCACGGCCTCAGGCTCTTGAGGAACTGGTTAGAGCTTACAGGGCTCCCGGGATCCTGGAGGCCAGGAGAATTAATCGAGGAACTAGTCAATTATGTAAAGCGTGAAGTGGGCAATGGGATAGCGGTAGCAGCGGTTAGTGGCGGTGTAGACTCAACAGTAGCAGCGGTCATAGCTAAGAAAGCTCTAGGCGGAAGACTTATTCCCATATTCATAGACCACGGCTTACACCCGGAGGGTGAAGTGGAAAGAGCGCTAGAGGTGCTCTATAAGTCCGGGTTAGAGCCCGTAGTCGTTGATGCATCGGAGGAATTCTTAGAATCCCTCAAAGGGGTGAGCGACCCGGAGGAAAAGAGGCGCATCATAGGTAGGGTCTACGCGGAGGTCTTGGTGAGAGAAGCCAGGAGGAGGGGGGCCAAGTACTTAGTGCAAGGCACTATCTACCCGGATGTCATCGAGTCCGGGGCTAGGCCAGGTAGCGATGTGATAAAGACGCATCACAATGTGGGAGGGCTCCCTAGGGATATAGGCTTGAGGATTGTGGAGCCGCTTAAGTGGTTCTATAAGGATGAAGTGAGAAAGATAGCACGAGCCCTAGGCTTGCCTGAGGAGCTGGAGATTAAGCAACCCGTCCCGGGCCCTGGGCTGGCGGTGAGAATTGAGGGTGAAGTCACACGGGAGAAGCTCAGAATAGTCAGTAAGGCTGACGCCATCGTGAGGAGCATCATCGAGGGGAGAGGGCTCCACGAGTCTCTATGGCAGTACTTCGCCATACTGACTAGATCAAAAGCGACTGGAGTGAAGGGAGACAGAAGAGCTTACGGATACGTAGTCGTGGTGAGAGTAGTCGAGAGCAGAGACGCCATGACTGCAAGGCCAGCGAAGCTACCATGGGATGTATTAGAGGAGATAGCAGTGAGGATAACGAGTGAGATTCCCGAAGTTGTAAGGGTAGTATACGACATCACACCCAAGCCTCCAGCTACTATAGAGTGGGAGTAATCCTTCAAGGGTTCCAGTCGACACTATAGTGTTTACGTGAAACCAGTTTAAGGAGTGGTGAATCCGGCCGCAAGGCACCCGCCTTCACTGCATCCGCGAGACGCGCGGGCCTCTGGCGGGCACGGGTCGGTAAATAAGAAGTGCCGGGCGGACCTAATAAAACCCGAGGAGACCTACTTTCCGGCTTTTGCCTTTAGGTATTCGTAGAGGAGTCTTACACCCCAACCCGGAGCTATGCCTGAAGGCCAGTAGGCTGGCTGGCTAACTGCTTCGCCTCCCAAGCCTATGCCTGGGCCAGCTATGTCGAGGTGCACGTGGGGTTTACCATGGTTGAAGTGTTCTAGAAATAGAGCCGCGCTTATAGCGCCGCCATATCTCATAGCGGCGTTTGCTATATCCGCGAGAGGGGCCTTCTTCTCTAGGGCAGCCTTGTACGAGTCCTCTAGGGGGAGAGGCCATACCTTCTCCCCAGTCACCTCAGCCGCCCTCCTGAATTCCTCGAGTAACTCCTGACTCCTGGTGAATATTGCTGCTATCAAGGGTCCCAAGGCAACGGCGGCTGCCCCTGTAAGTGTGGCTACATCAACTATCTCTCGGGCCTTGAGAGCCTTAGCGGCGTAAGCTATGGCGTCAGCCAGTGTGAGCCTGCCCTCGGCATCGGTGTTGGTTACCTCGACAGTCGTGCCGTCCCACATCTTAATCACGTCGCTGGGCAAGTAGGACTCGCCGCTCGGAACATTGATGGCTGCGGGGATCAGTGCTATAACGTTAACCTTCAAGCCAAGCCTAGCAGCTGTCCAGAGCGCACCCAGGACAGCTGATCCTCCAGCCTTGTCAGACCTCATCTCAAAGAGTGCCTGGCTAGGCTTCAGGTTTATGCCTCCACTGTCAAACACCATAGTTTTACCCACAAGAGCTATGGGATCGCCCTCGGCGCCCGAGTACCTCACTATTATGAGTACAGGCTTCTCCTTGCTGCCTTTACCAACTGCCACAATGCCGCCGAAGCCCTCCTCCACGAGCCTGTTGTAGTCGAACACCTCCACGTTTACATTCTTTAACTGGGAGAATAGTTTCTGCACCTTATCAGCAAGCCTTGGAGGAGAGACTTCGTGCGGAGGCGCGTTAGCAAGGTCTCTGGCTAAGTAGACGCCCTCAGCGATAGCGAGCGCCTCCTCCAGCACGCTCTCCGAAACGGTGAATGATAGCTTGGATAGCTTCCTCTTCTTGTTATCCTTAGTCTTAAAGTAGTCAAACTTGTATGACCCCAGGAGGGCCCCTACAACGGCCTCCCTAGCCTCAAGACCATCAGAGGACTCTACTATGACGACCGCCGACTCCACTTTATCAAGCAGGAGCGAGACCGCCTTAGCGTATGCCCCCCTAATATCGTCGAGTAGCTTGGACTTCTCACTTGCGTCGCCGAGGCCTACGAATACAATTACTCGGCCGCCATGGTAGCCCTTCAGGGTTTCGCATGCTTTAGCCGAGAAGTCACCCGACTCCACGGCGCTAGTGAGGATCCCGCCTGCTAGCTTGTCAGCCTTAGCTGCAATTCCCTCAATGAGCGGCTTCCCATCCTTCCTTCTAACAGGGACAACAACTGCGGCAGCCTCTGCCTCGAGGGGATCTCCACGGGCGACATCTACCTTAGGAGGCTTACTGAACAGCAATGCTGGCACCACTTGCTCGCACGGGATCCCTACGGGGAATTTAACGCCTGAGCTAGACCACTAATCTTAACAGTGGAGAGGCGAATGCCGGTAGTCTACACCATAGGCCACTCCAATAGATCCATGAGGGAGTTCATCGAGCTACTAGCTGGGGTTAACGCGTCCCTAGTCGTCGACGTGCGCAGATGGCCCACTAGCAGGCGGCTACCACACTTTACGAGGGAAAACCTCAGGGAGGCCCTTCAAGCTTCCGGCATTGAGTACACTTGGATGCCTGAGCTCGGAGGCTACAGGAAATTCGGGGTCGATGTTCCTCTGAACCTTGAAGAGGCTACACTGGGTTGCCTGAAGTCGCGTAGCTTCCGGGCGTACTTCGTCTATCTGAGAGTTAATGAAGTAGCAAGAGAGAGGGTGGAATGGATAGCCAGAAAGGCCAGTGAGAAAGTGGTAGTCCTTATGTGCCGCGAGAGGATCCCATGGCGATGCCACCGCAAGCTAATATCGGATTTATTAGTATTAAAAGGTTTGAAAGTAGTCCACATTATTGAGAGAGGGCGCATGATTGAACATAGGGTGCCAGAGTGTAGGAGGATGCAGAGCATATGAGGAGAATAGACTGGAGTATGAGGCCGATACTCATAGGAGTTGTGCACCTCCCACCTTTGCCGGGCAGCCTGGCTTATGCCTTGGAGGGTGAGCCTGTCACCTCTACTACAGTAAAGGAGTTAGCGAGATTCGCGGTAGAGGAAGCTATGAAATATTTCGACTCAGGCTTTGATGGTGTAATCATTGAAAACTATGGAGACAAACCCTTCGAGAGGAGAGTCGGAAGGATGACCTATGCATCTCTAGCCCTGATAGTTTCTAGAGTCGTCGAGGAGACCGGTCAACCCGTTGGAGTCAATGTGCTTAGGAATGATGCAGAAGCCGCGGTTGAAATAGCTGCTCTCGCTGGGGCTTCATTCATCCGCGTTAACGCACTATGCACGGCCAGGGAAGCCCCTGAAGGCCGCATAGGCCCAGCTCTAGCAGAGGTTGCTAAGGCTCTGGCACGCGTCAAGACGCCACTAGACATATTGGCTGACATCGACGTAAAACATAGTCTGCCGGTAATGCAGAGCTACAATGCTGAGTGGGAGATATCAGAGTGCGCAGCAAGGAAGGGAGGGCTTCCACTTAAAGCGATAATAATTACTGGAAGCCGCACTGGAGAAGCTCCAAAACACAGCTACATAGTAAAACTAGCCCGTCTAGCGCGTGATCTAGGCTTTAACGTACTCGTAGGAAGCGGAGTAACACCTGGACTCATTAAAGTAGTCCGGGATCTCGTGGACGGTTTTATAGTGGGGTCATACGCTAAAGTTGGGGGGAGAGCTGAGGCCCCAGTAAGTAGAGATAGGGCTGCAGAGCTAGCAGCGGCCGCGGGTAAGCGTGTCTAGGGTGCCATTAATTTGGGGTTGACCACCTTCATGGCGGCGCTATTAGGCCTTATATCCCCCTTTCTGGCGGTAGCTCAGCCTAAGACAACGTTCTCCGTGCGTATCGTCAAAATATCAAGTCTGAATACCCCTTCAAGCGCTAAACTCGCCTACCTCCTAGGATCTCTGATTAGCGTCACACTGCTTCTAACAGCCTGCAGTCTGGTCCACCTTGCGCTGTCATTGTTTAGTGAAGGCCTGGAAGTTAGAGCCATAGCCAGTGAAGCTACAAAGTTTGCAGAGGCGGCTTCGACCGCAGTCGTGACGGCCTCCCTTTCGGTAACTCTTCAGCTAGCTCTTGATGCGCTTATATCATTAACAGTACTCGGCGTAGGACTCTACAAGGCAATGGCGTCGAGGCTACTAAGCTATCTCTCATATGCTATCCTCTATGCGGTCAGGCCTCCCGGAGAGAATCCACTAACGTATATAGCGCGTTACGTGGTCACCCTGAAAGACCCCTTAGGCCTCTTAATCTTCACGCTGAGCATAGTAATATATACTTACAGTATGACTGCATCAGGCTTTCGCTTCAGCTCGGCCTTGAAGGCTTCCCTAGCAATAGTAGCCGCTAGACTAGCGTTAACAATAGCTAGTCTGCTACACGTCATCATTTAAACTGTGGGAGGGGAACCCGCTCATAACCACGGTGGCTTGCACTTGGGCGTGTGCATCTTCTGCGGTATAATAGATGGTAGACTGGATGCATACAAGGTGTACGAGGACGACGATGTGTTAGTCATACTAGATAAGTACCCGGCGACAAAGGGGCACTTGCTCGTACTGACGAAAAGGCACTACGAGTCGGTGCATGACGCCGATTACAGGGATGTAGCTAAAGCATTCGTAGTTGCTGGAGCACTGGCAAGAATATATAGGGTGAAGGTTGGAGCTCCCGGAGTGAAGATAGTAGCTAATAGCGGCAGGCCCGCTGGCCAGGAAGTCTTCCATCTACACATACATGTTATTCCATACTGGCCGGGCCCGAAGAGGATTCCCCGCAGAGTTATCGACGCAGACGAAGCGCAGGAAGTAATTTCAACGTTGAAACCCCACATAGACGACATTAGAAGAGCACTAGAAGAGTCCGGCTTCAGCTAGACGCTTCCTAAAGAACTTGTTTTCACGAGCAATTCTCTTGATAGCCTCCTCTACAGGCTCTTCGGGTTCTAGTTCAACTTGGAGGAAGACACCGGTCCTGCCATGCTCTCTCCTCCGTGTAAGGACTCTAAGCCTCTCCAAGGCGACATCTATGTCCACTCCAACTATGCGGGCAGCCTCAGCCTCTCTCCCGACTATTGAATATTCTACATGGCCCCACTCTGTGGGTATGATAAGTTTAAGTCTTTTATCAACGCCGGGAACTCTAATTCTTCGGATTATCTCTTCTAACCCGATTTCCCCTCCCCATTTATAGAAGTCCCTTTCTCTAGGCCTCAGCTTTGCCAAGGGATAGCTAACTACAACTTCCTCATTGTGATCTAGATAATAGTAAACCTTGGGTGTGTAGTTGGGGGTGGCCTGAATTATGACTTTCTTGTAAATGTTGAAGCCTGCGCGTTCGAGTGCGATATCAACCATGTATGGCTTGGGCGGCTCAACAATTACAATATCAACATCGCTATCCTCGTTGACATCGCCTCGTGCAATGCTTCCATGTGTTATCACGGGCAAGCCTATGATGCGTAATACCTTCATTACCTCTAATGCCTTCTTTCTCTTTTCTTCCAGTATGCGCCATCTCCGATCATCGTAATGGACTTCAACATAGTCTTCTTGGCTCATAGCGATCAACCAAGCATCGCTCTCGTGATGACCTAGAAGGATGGAAGCCTAATATAGTCCTCCACAGTGTCGTATATTTCCTTAAAACGCTTCTGATGTTCTTCTAAGAATTCTCTCAATAACTTCACAGCTACCAGCTTATCCTCGCCGCAGAGAAGCCGGCCCGCCCTGCAGTCCAGGAAAGTGCGGCTAAGTAACTCGTCGTCAGCTAAATGGTACAAGTAGAGTTCGTATATTGAACACTTCTCGGGCTCTCCTCCAAGTCTTCTCTGCTCCTCAGCTGTCGCTCTGCCTCCCGTAAACGCGTTCCTAAGCTTTTTCACGGCTATATCTATAGGGTCATTGAGGCTAATGTAACTCTCTGGCCTACTACTGCTCATCTTTCCTGAACCGTCTATGCCCCTCATTAGCCTGTGATAGGTGGCAGCAGGCTTAATGGTGCCCACTTCACTATTAAGCCTTTCAGCTATGTCACGAGTCAATCGTATGTGTGGATCCTGGTCTGGTCCGACGGGTACAATCACGTATTTGTAACCGCCAAACTCGTCAAGTTGCGGATGGAGTATGTCGGCCACCTGAGTGAGGGCAGCCATTATCTTGCCAGGCTCTAGGTCGCCATATATTGCCTCCATTTCGGCCATAGTAACCTTGGCTGAAGCCATCTGTATTAACCTGTAGTATGGCTCTTCGTAGCTGGTCTGCATGTAGAAAGTAGTCTTATCCGGGTCGACGCCCAGCGCGATGAGATTGGCGACGTAAATTTTGGTATACTCTATTATCTTATTCCTCGGCAGCCCCCTGACAGCATATGCCTCGGCATCAGCTATAACGATGAAGGCTCTAGCTCCTAAGCTCTGGAGGTATATTATCTGGTCCGCAACCATCTTATGTCCGAAGTGGAAGGGCCCGCTTGGCATGAAACCTGTAACTATAGCCACCTTCTCGCCTTTCCTTAGCGCCTCTAGTATCTTATCGAAGTCTCGATGAGCGAATACTATACCTCTCCTGTAAAGTCTATGCACAGGTCCGAGTTCTCTAAGCTTTTCGAGTAGATCCTTCATTGGCTTAACTCCGAAAACTGTAAATAGTTTCCGGTAATCAATAAGTACATGCCCCCAGGGGTCGAGCCTCTCAGCAGACGCCATGTTCTCCTGACACCTAGGCTACGCTTCTGCCAGCTTACAGGATTAATAGGTGGACCTGCAAATAAGGCAAGGAGGAGTGGTGCAGCGGAATGTTAGTTGGAGTTATGAGTGACTCCCATGATAACATCGAAAACGTTGTTAAAGTAGCCCGCTTTTTCAAAAAGAAAGGAGTAAAACTAGTCATACACCTAGGTGATATGGTATCCCCCTTCACGCTTGCAAGACTTGCAACGGAACTTGAAGGAGTGAAGGTTGAAGCTATCTTCGGTAACAATTGTGGCGATAAGCCCCTTTTGATCAAAGTGGCGGAGAATGTAGGAGCATCTATAGGAGATCCGCCAAGAGTCCTAGAAATCGGTGGAAGGAAGTTCCTACTAATTCACGGTTATGGTGACGTCGAGACAGCTGTCGAAATCGCTGAAGCGCTTGCAATGAGTGGTAAATGGGATGGAGTATTATATGGGCATACGCATAAAGTTGACTACAGGTACTTCCAGGGGCGCCTCCTACTTAATCCGGGTGAAGTTGCTGGGGCCCTAGAGGAACCTACAGTTGCAATTATGGAGACTGATACGCTTAAAGTGAAAATATATAAAATAAGAGAATTACAATAAGTAAAGGTGATGGTTATTAACATGTGTAGAGTGTTCTTGGGGCCCCTCTGCTTTGTAATGAGGTATTTGGCTTTATCAAAGCAATGGGAAGTAGTTGGATACATCATAGGAAGCAGAGCTGAGCAAGGTAAAAATTTTTATGGTGAAGCGTTGATAATGGCAAGGAATATATCAAAATC
>JALURD010000200.1 GCA_027057815.1 Acidilobaceae archaeon
GCGCTAGTCCAGGCAACCCCAGCCTGGCTTGGGGGCGCCAGCTTCACGGTTTCCTGGGACTCCAGGTGGAAGAGGAGCCAGGCGAAGTACAGGAGTAGGAGTGGCCCGGCGATGTTGGCGGCCTTCGAGAGGCCCTCGGCTCCCCGGGAGAGCACGACGGCCAGTAGGGCTATGTAGAAGGCGAGCGCTAGGGGTACAATCTTCAGAGCCGTGTCTACAAGCTCGTTTGCGTCGAGGCTTGCATGCATGTAACCAGTGTATGCGTAGTAGACTAGTATCATGGCCAGTGCCAGCGCCCCGCTGAAGGCCTCGACGCCGTACCAGAGGGCGCCCACGAAGCCCCTGAGGGCGACAGCTATCTTCGAGCCTATCCTACCAAAGACCCAGACGGCCTGCTCCGGGTAGTCCACCCTCCACGCTACCCCAGCGTGGCCGTTAAGGGCTATCGCCACGGCTACTACCAGGTTACCCACTAGTGCAGCAGCCAGCGCCTGGCCCAGGCTCAGGCCGGCATTAAAGGCCATGGGGCCCAGGAAGAAGAGAGGGATACAAGCCGCCATGCTGAACATTATCAGGGCGAAGGTGACCGCGTCCCGCAGGGATCCCCGATCCATGAACCCTGCCCGCACCTGAGACGGGAGCCCCCCTAAAGAGCGTTACCCCCAGCACTGGAGACACAGCCCTCTACTGGAGGGTAAAACGCGGAGGCATGGGTAAAACCTAGGAAGAGCCCTGAGCCCGCTTGCCGCAGATTAACACGTGGGTAGGACTCCTCCTGACGAGGTGCTCGGCCACGGAGCCCATGGGGCCTTCAACCCTCGAGGACTTACCTGCAACTATGAGTGTAGCCCCAACCTCGCCCGCTAGCCGGACCAGGGCTTTCGCCGGGCGCCCGGCGAGTACCCTCTGCTCCACCTCCACGCCCCGGGGTTCTAGCTGCGAGGCAAGCTTGTCTAGAAGGTCGTGAACCTCCCTGTCATCCTCACCCTCCTCGAGTACATGGGCAAGCACCACCCTCCCGCCTGCCCTTGCAGCCAGGTCTCCCGCCTTGAAGGCCACGTCGGCCGCGTAGCCGTCCAGGGCGATGGCGGCGAGCACCGGACCCCCGAGGAGGGGTGCGGACACGCTGGGCCTCTCACCCTCCTTCCCCACCCTGGCGACCAGGACAGGCCTATCGCTGGAGTTAATGGTCTCCTCAACCGTGCTGCCGAGCAGTATTAACCTTAGGAAGCCGTGCCCCCTACTCGCGACGACTATAAGGCCAGCACCCACCTCTCTAGCCTTCTCCGCTATAACCATGCCGGGATTGCCGAGCGGGGGCTCCAACACGGTCACTTCAAAGCCCTCCCCACGCAGCCTCTCCGCGTATCGCCCAAGGATCCCCCGCGCCGCGTCGGCTAGATCCTTCTGGAGCCTATCCACAGGGTAACCGCCGGCAACGTGCTCAACAACCTCAACCGGAATCACGTACAGGAGGTACAGCCTCTCAACGCCAACCCTTCTAAGCTCAGGCAGCCACTCCACAAACCTATCAGACACCCTACTAAGATCTATACCAACCAACGCGCTCTCAAGCCAAGACAACGCAAAATCACCAAGCTAGTACTAGAGTGAGACACGCTCTATTAAAATGCCGGCTCTCGCTACTCAAGCATTAATTAAAGTCGCACAATACCACAGAGGAGTTTCCCGTCCTCCAGACAAAAACTCTACGTATTCCTCGGAGGAAAAGCTTACTACCAACACAAGAGCGACAAGCCTGCCTTGCATATGACATGTTGAGATTGAGATAGCGATGCTTAACCACGGGTCTAAAAGCCGTATTCATTCATTATCAAGGTGCTAAAGCAAGCGTAGAACGCTAGCGTGTTCTGCTTAGCTCAAAACGCGATTTACACTATTATCTCAAGGATCGTTGTCTTGCACCCTCTCCTAGGGGTATTGATTACTGTGGTCTTGCCATTATGATTGCTTCTGTGTCTTTCTCTTCCATGCTTTGGGGTAGAGGCCTGGCTCCAGTACTACTCTCTTCAGCTTGAATGCCTCGCCTCTCTCTGCCTGCATGACCTCCTCGCTAGTCATTAGGGCTTCGGCCAGGGCGACTAGCTCGCCCTTCATTGATAGTATGGCTACGGTGTCACCCTTCCTTATCCCTTCGTGTAGCATTACTATGCCTGGCACGGCTAGGTTCGCGCCATGGACTATGCTCTCCACGGCAGTGTCCCTGACCACGACTTTGGGGAGGTGGCATATGGAGTACTCGCCGGGGAGGACGACGCGGCGGAGGAGATCGTCTTTACCCTCCTCCCTGTACCTGTAGAGTGCCTCGCTCACCTCCTGGAGGGTCACAAGGCCGTTCCTCTCGCTGAAGGGGCCTGTGCGGGTGCGTCTCAGCTCCCTCATGTGGGCTCCGACCCCTAGGACTAGGCCGACGTCCCAGCATAGCTTCCTCATGTAAGTCCCGGCCTCGCAGTCTATCCTGAGGAGCGCGTACTTCCCGGTGTACTCGAGGAGCTCGATGTCGTTGACGGTCTTCACTCTGAGGCTCCTCTTCACGCTACTCCTCAGCGGCGGCCTCTGGTAGATCCTCCCGACGAACAGCTTCAACGCCTCCCTCAGCCTCTCCTCCTCAACAGGTCTATGAAGCTGCATGACGCACACATACTCCTTAGTCGAGTGCACCACGCTACCGATAACCCTAGTCATCCGCTGGAGAGCCACGGGCAGGACACCGGTGACCTTGGGATACCCCCGCCCCACGCCCCACCCAGGGGGCTAATGGGGCTCTAGGGTCCCACCGTGCCCCGCCCGTGGCACGTTGAACATCTGCTTAATCCACGCGACCACCTCATGACTCGTCGGACCCGGGGGCTTGTCTAGGTTGATCACCCCATACTCAATGTACTTCTCTATAGGCCTCGCCGGAGGAAGCCAGCCGTACCTTGGATCCGTGGACTCACCCTCCCTCTTTACAAGCCATCTCCTTCCGTAGCCGCAGAACTCGTCAATGCTGCGGATGAATTCGAGGCCAGCCTTAGTCACATCAACCTCTTCAGTCAAACCCACTACACCCCTGAGGACTCTTTCCACGGCGCGTGCAGGCTAAATACAACTAAACAACGCTGAGATTGAACCCTAGCCTTCCAGGGCGGAGAGGCCTGCTGCGATGTGCCCCGCTTTTAGCCTGCTCATCTTGCGTCTTTGGAGGGCTGGCCCTGCTAGTATGACCGGAGGACTATCATTGTATAAGTAGACATAACGCCGGGTATGGAGCGTATATATTCTATTATTGAGTTAATCTCAGACGCGTCCCTAGCCCTCGCCACAGCCACTATGTCGTATTCACCCGTTACCTCGTAGACCCTATCCACCATGTGGTTCTCCAGGATCTTCTTGGAGACCTCAGGAGTCTGAATGGGGGGCTGGGTTTTAACGAGGATGAGAGCCATGATCTCTCCGGGGACCTCGTAGTCTATGGTGAACCTCTTGATTACCCCGAGCCTTGTTAGCTTGGCTATCCTCTTCCTCACCGCGGACTCGGAGAGTCCGAGGCTCTTCGCGAGAGTAGCGTAGGATGCTCGGGCGTTCCTCCTTAGTAGCTCTAGGAGTTTGTAGTCCTTCCTGTCAAGGCCCTCGCCGCTGGCCCTCAAATTCGGCTATCACCTCACTATGGTTCCTGATCCTTGAAGTGCTGCTGTTATAGGGTTCTCCCCGTAGCCGCTAGCTATTATGGCCCTGGCCGCTCCGTTGAGGACAGCTCTTGCAGCCATGAGTATCTTCCTCTTCATTCCGTGCCCCACTCTCTCTGCCACGGCTTTTGCCTCCTCAGCCTTGATCTCCTTCAGGGTCTTCCCGTCGAGTACCACGCCTGGGACGTCGGTGAGGAGTACTAGCGTGTGGGCTCTGAGTGCTCCCGCTATCGCGGCTGCAGCTTGATCTCCATCCACGTTAAGCATGACGCCATCACGGCCTTCTGCTAGGGGAGCTACAACTACCACGTCCGCGGCTCCTGATAGGGCTTCTAGGCACGCTTGGTTGACCCCCGTTATTCTACCTGTATAGCCTCCAGCCACCACCTGGGGCCTGCCCCTCTCATTCAGTATCACTATCTTCTCCTTCCTCTCGGCTTGGAGTAGGCTGCAGTCTACGCCGCTTACGCCTATGGCTCTGAGGCCCCTGGAGTTGAGTTGCGCCGTTATAGTCTTGTTCACGAGCCCGGCTATGACCATGGCGTAGACTCTGAGTTCCTCCAGAGTGGTATACCTGCTCCTCACCCCGCTCGGTGACACGACGAACCTGGGTTCGACGCCGAGTCTTCTAGAGTACTCAGTGACGAGGTCTCCGCCGCCGTGGACGAGGACAACCCTCCATCCTCCCTTGGCGAGGCTGAGCAGGTCGCGGGCTATGGAGTCTAGGACGCTCTCGTCAAGTGTTAGCCTGCCGCCCAGCTTGACTACCAGGAAGCTCCGGCCCTTCATCCCCGGACACCTCAGGGGGAGAGGGGCGGGATCCCCAGGCCTGCATCCTCCGGCAGGCCGATGGAGACGTTGAAGGCCTGCACGGCCTGGCCCGCGGCGCCCTTGACGAGGTTGTCTATCGCCGCGAAGCCTGTGACCCTCCCGGATTCGCCCTCGACTGCCCAGCCAACGTCAGCGTAGTTGCTCCCAGCGACGAACTTGGGGTCAGGGTACCTCCCCTGGGTGCCGGGCTCCACCAGCCTGACGAACCTCCTGCCCCGGTAGAAGCCTGCGTAGGCCCTCGCCACATCCCTAGAGTCAACGCCATCCCTGAGCCAGGAGTGGGCTGAGGCAAGCACGCCCCGGGTGCTCGGGACGGCGTGGGGGACCAGGGAGACCCATACGCGGCGCCCCGCGAGCCTAGAAAGCTCCTGGACGGCCTCGGCCGCATGTCTATGGCCGGAGGCGCTGTAGGGGCGTATGGCCCCCTCCCTTATAGGGTGGTGGCTCCCCCTCGAGGGCTTGGAGCCAGCCTCACTGCTCGACGCCTTAACATCCACCACAACCCTGACCGGCTCCTCCACTAGGCCAGTGGCCACGAGCGGTGCAGATGCTAGTATGGCGGCTGTGGCGTTGCAGCCCGGCACAGCTATAAGCCGGGCTCCCCGAAGCTCCTCGCCCCTTGTCTCGGGGAGCCCGTATACGGCCTTCCCCAGCAGGTCTGGGTATGGGTGCTCGAAGCCGTAGATTCTAGGGTAGAGGCCGGGGTCCTTAAGCCTGTAGTCAGCGCTGAGGTCCACGACCCTAACGCCGGACTCGTAGAGCGCCGCTGTGAGCTTGACCCCGACTCCGTGGGGTAAGGCTGAGAAGACCACGTCGGCGTCGAGCGCCCTGTCGAGGCTGAGCGGCTCGAACCTCAGCCTCGAGTAGAAGCCTTTGAGGTGGGGGTGAGCGTAGTGGATGGGCCTCCCCGCGTACTCCCTACTCGAGACGTACGAGACCTCGACGTCAGGGTGCATGGCCAGGATCCTTAGTAACTCCCCGCCAGTAAAGCCCGACCCACCCAGTACAGCAGCCTTCAACCCGAGCCTCCTCCCCGAGGACCCGCTTACTGGGGTGCAGGGATTAAGTACGGATTCATGTAGCATTGTACCGAAAACTCACTCCAATAGATTCACGAATCCGCACCGATAGCTAAGGTAATCAGTAATAACCTTGCACCGCCCCAGCGGGCCTAAGCTAATGGAGGGTGGGAGGCGTGCCAGAGCTACGCTGCCCGATATGTGGTGGCCCCGTCAGGGTGGACGATGACGCCTTGCCGGGTGAGCTCGTAGAGCACGATTGCGGGGCTGTCCTGGAGGTTTACCAGGACGGAGAGGGTAGGCTGTCACTGAGGCCCTTCGAGGGCGTGCAGGAGGACTGGGGCGAGTAGATGCCTTGACCGTAGTAGCACTACTCTACGACGTCGCGAGGCTCGACGAGAAGATGCTCATCAAGGAGTTGAGGGAGAGGGCTAGGCTCCACCTAATACATGTGCCGTCGAGCGTGCTGGAGATGGGGAGAGGCCCCGGCGTGGACGCCGCCCTGGAGAGGTGCGTGAGCCACTACAACGCAGTCTCCTCGGCAGCTGCCGCCGAGTCCTGGGGCGCGAGGACGGTCAACACTGCCGAGTCCATAGCGCTCTCGGCTGACAAGGCGGTCACCCAGGCCCTCCTCCACAGGGCGGGGATCCCCACGCCCAGGACCATGCTAGCCTACAGCGTTGAGTCAGCCGTCAGAGCTGCCAGGGATCTCGGGCTCCCGGTCGTCCTCAAACCGCTGATGGGTAGCTGGGGGAGGCTCGCGGCCCTAGCCGGGGATGAGGAGGCGGTGAGAGCTGTCTCGGAGCACAGGGAGTACCTGGGAGGCCCCTATAGGGTCCACTACATCCAGGAGTACGTCAGGAAACCGGGTAGGGACATCAGGGCTATGTGCATAGGCGGCGAGGCCCCGGCGGCCATCTACAGGGTTTCCAGTCACTGGATAACCAACACTGCCCGGGGCGGGAGGGCGGAGCCGGCCAGGGTTGACGGTGAGCTGGAGGACCTCGTGGTCCGCTCCTGTGAGGCTGTGGGTGTCGAGGTTGGCGGCGTTGACGTTGTGGAGGACCCCGAAAGGGGCTACCTAGTTCTCGAGGTCAACGCGGTCCCAGAGTTCAAGAACATAGTTAGGGTGACCGGAGTCAACGTTCCGGGGCTCATAGCGGAGTACCTTGTGTCACGTGTGAGGAGGTAGGCCAGCGTTGGAGGCGAGGCTACTCAGATACTACCCTGGTAGGGGTATTAGGCTCGTGAAGGGCTACATGCAGTACGTCTGGGACGACAGAGGCAAGAGGTACCTCGACGCCCACACTGGCCACGGAGCCGCCTTTCTGGGCCACTCGAACCCCGCGATTGTTGATAGGGTGAAGCGCCAGCTAGGCGAGCTGGTTGTGTGTAGCCTCTCCTTCGACTGCTACGCCCGCGAGGAGGCCGTGAGGGCTTTATCTAGGATTGCTCCCAGCCACCTCGACTCAGTCGCTTTCGCCAACACCGGCTCTGAGGCTGTGGAGACTGCCCTGAAAATGGCCTGGGCCTACACTGGTAGGAGGGCCCTGGTAGCGTTTAGGGGATCCTTCCACGGCCGCACACTTGCAGCGTTGAGTGCCACCTGGAACCCCCGGTACAAGGCGGGCTTCCCGGTGCTCGGTGACGTGGTCTTCCTAGAGTACAATGGGGATCCCGGCGAGGTTGAGCGCGGGATCAAGCGCTTGGAAGGCCGCTTGGCTGCGGTGATAGTGGAACCCGTCCTAGGCGAGGGTGGAGTAGTCCCGGCGAGGAGGGACTTCATGCGGGCTGTGGCCGACGCAGCCTCCGATGCCGGGGCCCTCCTAATAATCGACGAGGTTCAGACGGGGCTGGGGCGCACTGGTAGGCTTTGGGCCCACGAGTATTACGGCGTGGAGCCCGACATACTAGTCGTGGGTAAAGCCCTGGGCGGAGGGATCCCCGTCTCCGCAGTCCTAGCCAGGGGTGAAGTCGCCGCGTCACTGGAGGGTGGGAGGCACGGCTCGACGCATGCAGGTAACCCGGTAGCTATGGCTGCAGTGTCGGCGGCCGTAGACGTCATACTTGGCGACGATGTCCCAGCAAAGGCGGCAGCGGCTGGGTCACTCCTCAAGTCCGCCCTAGAATCCGAGCTGGATGGCGCGAGGCTCGTGAGGGAAGTCAGGGGCCTCGGCCTCATGATAGGCGTTGACGTGAGGCGGGATCCCACGCCAATACTCAAGTGCATGCAGGACCGCGGCGTGCTCGCCCTAAGGGCCGGGGTCTCGGTGGTGAGGCTCCTACCACCCTACATGGTGACTCCCAGCGACGTGGAGGTGGCCGCTAGTGCAGTCGAAGCATGTATACCCAGCTAGCCTCGCGGCCCGGGTCCTCTACAGGCTCGTCTCAATTCCCAGCCCCACGGGCCAGGAGGAAGCGGCAGTCGAGGCCTTCACCAGGGAGGCTGAGGCGCTCGGCCTGGAGGCTTGGATTGACGGCGCTGGGAATGCCTTCGCGGCGCCTCCCATGCTTTCAGGCGAGCCCCTAGTCATGCTTGCCGGTCACATAGACACTGTGGAGGGGTGGCTGGCGCCCGGCATGGATGAGGCCTGGGTCTGGGGGAGGGGCGCTGTCGACGCAAAGGGCCCCCTAGCATCTATGCTCGTGGCGGCTGCAAGGCTAGCATCCAGGGATCCCGGGGCGCCAGTACTGGTTGCAGCACTGGTGGGAGAGGAGGGCGACAGCAGGGGGGCGAGGCACGTGCTAGCGCAGGGCCCCCGCGCCAGGTTCGCCATCATCGGGGAGCCCACTGGCGGGGATGGAGTAGTCATAGGCTATAGGGGGAGCGCCCGTGTAGTTGTGGAGTGCGTGGCCTTCGGCGGGCACCCCGCCAGCCCGTGGGTGGGATCCTCCGCACTCGAGCTAGCCCTGGAGCTCCTCGAAGCACTGAGGAGGCTCTACCCGCCAATAGGAGTCTCGAGGCCGACAGTCACGCCTGTAATGCTCAGGGCCGGAGACGGGGGCAACGTTCTGCCCACCAGAGCCACTATAATCCTAGACCTGAGGATACCGCCGGGCCATAGCCTGGACGGGATACTAGAGGAAATAGAGAGCGCCACGCCCCAGGGCTGCACCGCACGCCTCGCAGGAAACTACACCCCACCAGTCAGGGTGTCGCTGAACGACCCAGTGCCAAGGGCTCTCGTAAGGGCGCTCCTAGCCAACGGGGTAAAACCTAGGCCAGCCGTGAAGGCTGGAACCAGCGACATGAACCTCCTAGCAGCTGAGGCGGAGAGTCTTGCCGCCTATGGCCCGGGGGATCCCTCCCTCGCCCATACTCAAGTGGAGCGTGTCCGAGCGCAGGACCTAGCCCTCGCAGTACGCGTTTACGAGGAAGCAGTAGAGTACCTTGTTGAAAAGTACACCTAGGGCAGGACTCCGAAGTCCTCACAACGCTAAATGCATATATAGCTAAACTAATAACCGTTAGAACTCCCATGTCTAGTAATTGGTTAAAATCTCGAGTATATAGTTTACAGTTAAAACTCTTTGAGTAATTAAAAGCTGGATTTAAGTTCAGTCAAATTTCTACATGAGTATATAT
>JALURD010000201.1 GCA_027057815.1 Acidilobaceae archaeon
TGAAGTGGTCAGACTTAACCCTAAGAGAGGCTGAAGCCATCAGAAGGGCTGCCGCCTCCAAGGCGTATAGGCTGCTACCCAGCGGCTACAGTGTAACCGAGACCTACGTGGCCGCTAGGAGCGTTAGGGGAGGGGAGGGGGCAGATTGGATCATAACACCTGCAAGCATCGCGGAGGGATCCCTCGGCGCCGGCCCAGCCTAGCCTGAGAGCGTTATTGCAGCGAAGCGCTACACTATAGAGACTCTGGGGGCTTATCCACGTCTGGGTGGATGCATTGACCGGCATGGAGGTCATAGCCTTCAAGCCTATAGGCTATGTGAGGCACGGGTATAGTGATGAGGAGGTGAAGGCCAGCCTCCACGGAGTCGACGGCTACGTGGAGGTACTCCCCGAGTACGCCGAGGGCCTGGAGGGCCTCGAGGGCTTCTCCCACATAATAATCCTGGCCTACCTCCACAAGGCTAGGGGGTCCCCCCTCAAGGTAAAGCCTCGGAGGCTTGTGAGGCTCGGCTACAGGCTAGAAGACCTCCCCCTGCTAGGCGTTTTCGCGACGGACTCTCCGGACAGGCCCAACCCTATAGCCTTGACCATAGCTCGCCTCAAGGCCGTGAAGGGTAGGGTACTGGAGGTGGAGGGCCTCGACTTATACGACGGCACCCCAGTCCTAGACATTAAGCCCTACACGCCCTCAAGGAGAATCAACGATATAACCGTGCCAGAATGGTATAGAGAAATCTACGGGGAGCTCAACGAGAGCATATAGTGCTGGCTTAACGCATAGAGCGGCACATGTAACCCTAAGGGCTTATACCCTGCTATACCTGGAAGTTATACTTAGTGCGATCTACTGACTAGACTAAGAGTAAAGGTCGGACCCAAAGGGCCAAATAATCGTGCCTAAAATATTTCGTGAAGTCTATGGTATCAGAGAGGGAGGGTACATCATGCTGGAGCCCCTAGATGATGGAATAAAAATTAGAGGCGTGCCAGAGCCTGAAGAGGTTATCAGGTGGATTCGTGTGAGGAAGCAGAAGCTTAAGTCGAAGACCTTACCTGCTGGGCTCGGGGATCTGAAAGACGTTGACTTGGAGGAGGAGTTCGAGGATTGAAGCTATCTATTGACGTTAACGTGTTAATATACCTCGATACCCATCTATAGACTGCCTCGGCTTGATCTGCTTCATCCGCTCCCAGGAGAGGGTTGGGGTAACTGTGTATGATTATTTTTAGATTTTTATTTTTTGGATTTGCTCTTTTCCTCCTGGAGGCTGTTAGGCGGTCTCCATTTCGTGTTGAAGATGGCGTAGATCTCTCTGGCCCTCTTCTCTCCTATGCCTTCTACTCGCATGAGCTCCATGACGCTCGCATTGGCTATGGCCTTGAGTGTGCCGAAGTGCTCTAGTAGCCTAGCCGCAAGCTTGGGGCCTACTACTCCCTCGGCTACGTAGAGGATCCTCTCCATTAGCGTGAGGGGCTTCTTGTCAACCCTGAGCCTGACCACCCGCTTCTTTTCCGTCTCCCCGAGCGCCTTGGCCTTAGCTGCGAGCCAAGCTGCTGTGGCGTACCTGTCCGGGCTCGGCACCACCGGGATCCCGATCTCAAGGGCCAGCTCGTCTATAGCCCTCAGTATCGCCGCCATGCTCCACCCCGTCCTCTCAAGCCTGCCAAGCCACCCCTCCAGCACTATCACAGGCCTCGCCCCATCCTCTCTGGCGGCCTGGGCGAGCCTCTTGGCCTGGTCCCAGAGCCTCCCATCCTTGATGCTATTAGCGAAGTCGTACACTGTCTTCCTCTCAACGAGCACAGGCGGCTTTTCCCCCGCCGAGAGTAGGTAGTAGTCCCCCGCTCCAAGCTTGGCTACGGCGACCCTCAAACCCTTAGCCCGGAGCTGCTCCACAATATCCTGCACGCTCGAGGCCTCACGGCTATCCACTACAACGTCAACGGGTTGCAGCAACTGGGCCGACAAGACCCCCATTCCCTAGCCACCCGCCAGGATACGCGGATAAACTAAACCTAAAACACAGCCGCCGAGCCGGGTGGCCACCCACTTAAGGCGGGGAAATGGAACTCGTGAACCAGGTGAAGAGTAGACGGGTTATACTGAGCATCCACTCTCAACTTTAAGGCGTGGACCGGATCGATAGGGAGGAACTGTACCCCTTGAGGGCCTCCACAGCCCTGATCCATGCTGAAGCCTCGTCGGGGGATATGCTCTCTTCAACCCTGTAATCATGTTTCCTGATGAACTCCCTGATTTTGCCTAGTATGCTCCTCAGCTTTTCTACTTGGATTGCTTCAAGTTCGGCCTTTAACCGTTTACTTTTAAGCCTTGAATGCACCATTAGGTAGTGGCGGAGGCAGAGTGTTGACTTGCCATCCTTGTAGCTGCTCAGGAAGCCACCTCCCTCTATACAGTCAACCAATTCACCAACGTATACGTCTTCGAACGCTCTTACGTGCCTGCAAACAAGGCATTCTCCCCTAATCCTCTTATATAAAGCGTTAACCTCACCCCGGCTAAGTAGGTCAACCGCCTCCGACACCATGTCTTCGTATATGATTGCAGGGCCTAGAGGGCCCACCTCAGGGTTCCTCCTAGCAATGCTAACCATCAGCCACGCGTGGTATGGGCATAGACCTAGACTCTCGCGTATCATAGACCTAGTGGTGGGGTCGTTGACCCTCTCATACAAGATATTCCATATGAGCCTCTCCTCGACCCTCCTGGCTAGCCTGCAGACAGGGCACCCTTCAGAGTCTAGTTGTTCCTGTAGGGCAAGATAAACGACGCCCTCGCATGGTCCGCGTTTGCGGCCTCTCACAAGCCTCTCGAGGCTTTCAATCAACCTTTCGATACCGTTATTCAACCCTAGACACCAAGCATCTGCCCAGCGCCCCTCAGCGAATATACGTCTACTAT
>JALURD010000202.1 GCA_027057815.1 Acidilobaceae archaeon
TCGATATGAGTCCGGGTGTTTCCCGGCCATAGCGGCCGGGAAACACCCGGACTCATATCGAACCCGGAAGTTAAGCCGGCCGCGTTGGGGGTGCCCGTGGGGTCCGAGAGGCCCCGCAGGCCCCCCAAGCCGGGACCGGGCACTACTTCTTCCTTGCCCTTACCTTTCTAGATCCCTTAATGACTCTTAATGAATCGATTCGGGAGTGGAGTGTTTGTGGCGGTGTTTATACCTGGCTCCACCCTAGTAACTGTTATATACCTCCAGGGCGAGTAATCGAAGCTGATCCGATATATCTAAATTAGAAAGATGCGTGGGGCTCCCCGGAGAGGCTCGGCATGGCCGGAAACTCTGGCGCATCCAGGGCGAGAGTTGAGGAGCTGAGGCGTAGAGTAGTTGAGGGTAGCGTGGTTCGTACCATGATCTGGCTTGCAGGTCCAATAATAGCCAGCAGGATCCTCGGTACCATCCAGGAAAGCGTTGATACAGCGTTCCTAGGTAGGCTTGGTAAGGCACAGCTGGCCGCGCCCACGGCGGTGTGGCCCCTGATAATGCTTTTCATAGGCTTCACCTTCGCCATAGGCGCGGCTAGCAATGCCATCGTCTCCCAACTTGTGGGAGCCCGTAGGTACGATGAGGCGTCGAAGGCTGCGGGTAAGCTGTGGGGGCTAGCGCTAGCCCTCGGATCGGGGGCTGCGGTCACTGTAGCGCTGATAGCTCCACTTGTCTTCGACCTGCTGGGGATCCCCGAGGAGGTGTATCCTTTAAGCCTCGCTTATCTATGGATAGAAGCCGTGTCGATACCATTCATGTTCACTATGTTCTTCTTCAACAGTCTTTCGAGTAGCATGGGTGATACCAGGAAGCCCTTCTGGGTGTCAACGCTATCAAGCATGATAAACCTGGTGCTCGACCCAATACTAATCTTCGGGCTCTTCGGGTTGCCAAGGATGGAGGTCATCGGAGCAGCGCTCGCCACCGGCGTTTCAAGGATAATCGCGGGCGGCTATGCCGCTATACTAATGGAGGGGGGCGCCCTGGGCTTCAGGGTAGTCCCGCAGGTGCCAGATGCGGACATAATAAGGACTGCTCTAAAGATAGGAGCCCCCGTAGCTGTTCAGCAAGTCCTCACGAGTAGCGGATTCCTCGTCATGACGGGTATAGTGGCAGGACTAGGGGCCACCGTCATGGCGGCGTATAATGTGAGCCTAGCCGTTATACACATAATACAAGCCATAACCATGGGCTTCTCGATATCAATGGCCACAATGGTGGGCCAGAGCCTAGGCGCTGGCCTCCCGGCGAGGGCTCGTGAGGCGGCAGTCAAGGGTCAGGTGCTGGTCTTCACGCTCCTATCGACAGGAGCAGCAGTCATTATAGCGTTCAGGGGAGGACTCGCAGCACTCTTCACCAGCGACCCTGAAGTACTCACCGAGGCGAGGACCATGATAGCAGTCTTCTCTCCAAGCATACCCTTCTTAGGCCTACTATTCACAGCTAATGGAGTCGCCCGGGGGAGCGGCAATACTCTGATACCATCAGCCTTCAACGTCGCCAGGCTATGGCTCCTCAGGATCCCCCTCTCCTACACGCTAGCCTACCCCGCCGGCCTGGGATCCCTCGGAGTCTGGCTAGGCATGAGCCTGAGCAACGTGGTTACAGGCCTTGCAGCAGCAGCATGGGTCTACAAGGGGTCTTGGCTCAGAGCTAAAGCCTTAGAAGAGCTCGAAAGGGCAGCCAAGCCAGCCCAGCTACCGACTCCCGCGTCAGGTCAAAACGGCCCGCCTGGGCTGCACCGATGAAATCAAGGCCTGCCTCTAGATCTCCTAGTATATCTGTCCTACCTGATTGAGGGTTCCCACGTGCATTACATGTTATGGAACGGGCCGGCCTCCTCGTTGATGGCGGGGGCTTTAGCCTTAAGGTAGGAGTAGGTTATCTACGGGTTACTGGCTGCGGACTCACTATCTCAAGCTTTGTACCGCAAAACGGGCATGTGTACTTGACGAACCTAGCGTCGGCTGCGCAGAAGTACGCCTCATACTTCTCGGCGCACTTCGGGCAGGCATAGACAACCTCGACCTTCCTGCTCCTAGGCTTCTGGCCACTAAGGTTCATCTTAGCTCCACATACCCTACAGTAAACCGTAACCCAGCCACTGTGACCCCAACTCGAGGTGCCCTTCAGCAAGCCTATCGTCAACCCTTATCTCACCCCTCTTCACACCCTTGCCGGGACAGGTTGGCGTGCGTGTATGGGTTTAAAGAGTGACGCTTCCCTCCGGGCATTGGGACGGTTAAGGAAAGCTGTGGAGGTGCGGGTGCGTGCCCTCGAAGCCCATGATATTGATCACGGTACTATTCGTAGCCACGATAATCTCAGCCATAGTGGGGTATGCGATTTACTGGAGCTATGCATCAGTGTTGAGAGAGATTCAAGGCGAAGAGTCGCTCTATGATATATTATCAAAAGTAACCCGCCTAGAGTACAACGTATCGTCGCCTGACGATGGGAACTTCACTGTAATCCTTGAAAACGATCCTCAAGCAGGCCAGGCGACTCTGAAGATGGTGAACTCTAACGGCACTGTTGTCGCGCTTTACGAGTTTAAATACGACGAGAACGGCGTTACTGAGGCTAAGCGTATATACCCCGAGACTGGGGAGGAACTCATAGTTACACCTAACGATATGGAGAACCAGCTCTTCACTCCGGTTGCTTTTACTATTAACCAGACTGAAGCCGGGGTCCAGCAGGTTAGCGTTAGCCCATCTCCAAGCCTTGGCCCCCTCGTCTTGCCTTATGTGTTGTCTAAGGAGCTACAGATAGACTGGGCGACGACTAGGAGCCAGATCGCCCAAGTTAGGGTTGGATTCACGGAGATTGAGTGGGAGGGCCAGAAGCTGAAGGGGGTAGCGGT
>JALURD010000203.1 GCA_027057815.1 Acidilobaceae archaeon
GCTCCCCTCCTCCTTCCCACCTCCAGTTTAATCGCGTGAACCTTAGCTCGCTCCATTAGGTATGGCCAGTCGAACCTGTTCTGGTTATACCCTACAATGACGTCGGGGTCCTCCGACCTCACAGCGTCTACGAACCTAGCAATGAGCCTCTTGTCGCTGTGGTCGTCGGCTTCAAGTATGACCGTGTCGCCTCCGGGGTAGACCTTGTACCCTATAATTATTACGGGGTCCTTCTTGGGGTCAGGGCTCCTCTGTGGGTTGTAGGCTTCTATGTCGAATGCCATGACCTTCAGGCCCTCGAGGGGGTCCCTCATTACGGCTTCTTCCGCCTCCTCAATCTCTCCCTTAACAAGGTAAGCCTTGTCCACGTAGTAGCCTGGCGCCGTCGTCTCCTCAACCACAGCCCTGTACCAGCGTAGCGGGTATAGGTTCTTGTCTATGAGGAACCTCATGGCAAAGCGTATGTCGGCTTCAAGGACCTCTCTGACGCCCGGGAGGAGGGCCACGTCCTCCCTGTACTCTCTAACCGCTTCGGGTATCAGGGTCTCTATCCTCAGGGCTTTCACTGGCCTGCCGAAGTACCTCCTCTCCACGATTTCCACTGAAGTGATCGGGCTTCTAGGCTTTGATAGCCTCTTAACCATCGAGGCTACCTCCTCCGGGTCTGCGTCCTCCTCTAGGAGAGCATAGAAGTAAGGCCTGAAGCCGTCGTAGAATAGTACGGCTCTCTCGCCGCTCTCAAGGCGCGCCCAGAGGACTATCCGTGCCCTGCCGCCTACCACCTCGTAGCTGGCGTCTAGGAGCTGGAACGTCACGACGCCAGGCTCTGGCAACCCACCAGCACCCCACTACTACTTACTAGGCCCGCCCCGGAGCCTATTGTACGGAACAGCCTGGGCTGGTATTACCTGGCAGTGAGGGAGAACAGCGTAGTAAGCGTGTATTGGGGCATGGTGTAATCGGTGCCAGCGGACGTTGTAGGCATAGCGGTGGAGAGGGCTGCTGAGGCGGGTTTCGGTAAGCTCTCCCTAGCGTGGAGGCGTGGGTGCCCGAGCGGCTCTCAGCCCGGAGTGCTGGTGGCCGTTGAGGGCGTCGACGGCTCTGGAGTGACGACAATATCCAGGGTGCTCGTCGAAGCCCTGGCCAGGCTCGGCTTGAGGAGCGTCTATACCAAGGAGCCCACTAGGGGCCCCGTGGGCGAGCTGATTAGGAGCGAGCTCAGGAGAGGCGACGTAGACGCTAAACTCCTAGCCCTCCTCTTCGCAGCTGACCGAATATGGCACCTCACAAGAAAGCCCGACCTCCCAGGTGTAGGCGTGCTTGGAGCCCTATCCCAGGGCTACGTAGTGGTAAGTGACAGGTACAAGTATACAAGTCTGGCCTATCAGGGTAGAGCCGCTGGGCGTGACTGGGTATGGAATATCAACAAGTACGCGCCACCCGCTCACGTCTTGGTTTACATATCGGTAGACCCGGATACTGCTTTAGAGAGAGTGAGGAAGAGGGGTGGAGTACACGAAGCCTACCACGACCCCGAGAGGCTTAAGGCCAACCTTAACGCGTACGAGTCCCTAATAGCCGACCTGAGGAGAAGGCCCGAGTACGGCCCCGGCCAGAAGCCAGGATCTTGGACTGCTCTATTGAGGGAAAGAGGGATCCAAACCGAGTGCCTCTACCCCACGCCTCCAGCCTACCCGGCCATAATAGTGGTGGACAATAGGGGGGCCCTCGAGGATGCGGCAGCCCAAGCTCTCGTGGGGCTGGCCAGGGCCCTCGTTGACATGGGCTTCGTGGTCACCGGCAACCCTGCCAGGCTCAACTCTAAGCTTTCCCTAATGTCTGGGTAGGCATTCACCGCTCCTCAACACTCCTGGCCACGACCATGGACCCGAGGACTGCTAGGACCGCCCCTGGGAGGGCGTAGCGCGGCGGCTCCTCGCCGAGGATAATGAGCGCCAGTATGCTGGCCCCGAAAGGCTCTAGGAGGGTTAGGGTCGTCACGAGGCTTGCGTGGTAGTACTTCAAGGCGTAGTTTATGAACGTGTGCCCTGCTATCATGGGAACTATGCCTAGAGCGACTAGGTAGGGGAGGCTCTCGGGCGGGACCGAGAGTGGGTTCCTGCCCTCCGCGACTAAGTAGACAGTCACCACAGCCAGGGCTGTGGTGTAGGCTGACAGCGTGTAGGATAGTGTGTCAGCTCCCCTCTTCCTAGCAATCCTCCCAGAGTAGAAGTAGACTGCGCCAGCGAACGACCCGAGCAGGGCCAGCCCCACGCCCGCTGCACTCGCCTCCGCGCCTTTCCAGGGCTCAGCCATTAATGCTACCCCGGCCAGGGCCGCAGTGACCCCAGCGACTCTGGGTAGCGTAAGGGCTATCGACTCGAAAGCCCTCTCGAACCATAGCACAAAGACTGGGTATGTGACCACTACGGAGGTCGACACGGCGACACTCACGAGTCTAAGGCTCTCAAACCAAGATACAAAGTGGAGCGCTAGCGATGCCCCCGCGAGCAGCGATACCGGTAGCCACCGTCCTCCCTGGCACCCCGCGAGACTGCATGCTATATACGTGAACGCCACACCCACGAGTAGCCTCCACCATGCAGCCTCGCCGCCGGGGACTCCGGCGAGCCTGAAGAGGACTGCGGCCCACGATATTGCTATGAGCGCCACACCCAGGGCCGCCGCTGCCCTGGCCTTTGTCAACTCCACCAGCCTCTGCGTTGCAGTGGAGCGGCGCTAGTGGAGGACTAGCGGGTACCCATCCCCCCTCGGGTCGGTTGCAGCAGCCCATACTCCCCGCTTGAAGTGCACGGCCGCTGCTACTCCAGTCCTACCCGGCTCTACCCTGTAACCTCTTGGCGGGCGAACGGCTTCCTCGAAGCCTG
>JALURD010000204.1 GCA_027057815.1 Acidilobaceae archaeon
CTTGGTAGAGGCTTCACTGTAGACCTGCTCATGTCCATAGCGGGTTTCGTCTTACTAAAACACGACCTAATCTTTGAAGGCGGTATAATCATGACGCTCTATGGGATAGCAGAGTTGTCTGAAGAATACGCTGAGAGGTATGCCCTGAGGAAGCTCGAGGGTCTCAGGAAGCTTCTACCGAGGAGGGCTCTTGTTGATAGAGGAGGAAAACCCGTCGAAGTGGACATAGATGAAGTGAAGCCAGGAGACTTAATCATAGTCCGAAGAGGCGAGGCTACACCAGTTGACCTTAAACTCTCATCACCCGGAGTCTTTGACTTAAGCCACGTCACCGGGGAACCCGATCCTGTGGAGATGCCTCCTGGCTCAATAGTTCCTAGCGGCGCAGTTAACCTGGGCGACCCAGTCAAAGGAACGGCCATCAAGCCGCCTAGGGACTCTTTCATGCAGAAACTCATCGCCGAAGCTCTTGAGGCTGTTGAGAGAAAGGCTTCAGTCCAGAGGTTACTGGAAAGAATGGCACCCTACATAACCGTCCTCGTCTTGGCTGCCTTCGTCGTTGCCCACATAAAGCTTGGGGGGGTCCGGGCGGTCTCCATACTTCTAGCCGGCTGCCCCAGCGCCTTCATAGTCTCTAGCGGGTACTCCACCGCCATGTCGATAGCCTTGCTCGCAGGGATGGGCGTAGTCGTTAAGGGTGGCCAGGTCCTGGAGACCGCTGGCAAGGTCAGAGTAGTAGTGTTGGACAAAACAGGTACAGTAACTACTGCGAGATCCAAGGTTTCACTTGTAAAGCCTCCACAGGGTGTTGATGAAGGTAGATTCCTCTCCCTAGCCTCTAGCCTCGCGGCTGCCAGCCTTCACCCGCTATCCAGGAGTCTAGCTTCAGCTACATCTACCAGATTACCCGTGGCAAGCGTTAGGGAGACCCCGGGAGTTGGAGTTCAAGGCGTAGTAGATGGTGTCAAAGTATTCATTGGCAGAGTCGAAGAGAACGCTCCGAAGTGCCCTGAAGGATTGAAAACGCTACACGTAAAGATTAATGGTAACGTTGGAGCTATTTGCTTGGAGGAGATTGTCGATCCCTCCGCTCCCAGAGCTATTGAGGAACTAAAGTCTATGGGATACCATGTGGTATTGGCGAGCGGCGACTCTAGAGAGAGAGTTGAGAGAATAGCGAAGACTTTGGGCGTGAGTGAATTCTATGCCGAAATGAAGCCTGAGGATAAAGCTAGACTCGTTGATGAGTATAGGAGGCGGTATGGACCGGTTCTTTTTGCGGGTGATGGTTTGAACGATTTAGTAGCCATCGCTAAAGCTGATGTTGGCGTTGCAGTAGGTAACATCGAGGCTGCCGCGGATGCCGCAGATGCCGTGTCACCGGGTGGGGCCATTGGCGTCTCAAGGCTCCTCAGAGCCTCCAGGCTATACACCAAGGCTCTAGCTTATTCGTTTACCCTGGCTGGCGCGATAAAGGTTATAGCAGCCGGCGGAGGATTGGCTGGCCTCCTTGACCCAGTAATTGTAGCGTTGATAGGCGACGACGGCTCCACGATGGCTGGCGTAGCTATTGCAACGCTTATAGTGGCTCGCCTGAACGGTAGACTAGGCAAGCAAGCCTTGAGAGGTGCAGGGAATTGAGCTACGCGGAGGACGAGGAGGCCCTGGAGCTGGCGAGGAGGAAGATGCTTAGAGAGCTTGCTAGAGAAGCAGCCCTAAGGAGGTGCTGCAAGACTCCCTCCAGGCGCTCCAGGGAAGCCACTACCATCGACGACCTAATCAGGGCAACGGAAGACTGCCTAGTGGGGGTGATATTCTTCTATTCACCCACATGCCCCTATTGCAGAATGCTGGAGCCTATGTTCGAGGAGGCCGCGAGGATCCTAGGCGACAGGATGGCGTTCCTCAAAGTCAACGTGGCATACGCGCCGCAGCTGGCTGCAATGTTCCACGTAATGGCTACCCCCACGCTCGTAGCGTTCAGGAGGGGCAAGGAGGTCGACCGGATAGTAGGCCTTCCCTCCCCCGAGAGGTTCGAAGCCCTCCTCCTATCCCTACTCGAATCCGAGAAGTGCCCGATACCAGAAGTAGCATACTAGCACATACCCTATTCCCCGAAGGGTGCTGAGATGTAATGCTAGAGCTCCATAAGCTCCTCCTCCTTTAAGATGACGTCCACCGGGTAACCGTGGCTCGCCAGGAAGGCCTCGAGATCACTGTCACGCGTTAGGAACCTATAGCCACCCGCAAGAGCGGTCGAATATAGCATCCCATCAATGAGATCCCTGAGCCCATCCACCCTCAAGCTTAGAACATAACGCCAGGCCCTAACGTTTACCTCGGCCTTCCGCCAAGCCGCAGCTATCGACACTAAGCCCCTCTCTACCACATGTTGCGGCACGCCAAGCTTTAACCGCCTTAGCCAGGGCTTCCATGACGGAGAAATCACTGTAATAGACCTCGACTGCACCGCCCTGCCTTAGCTCCTTCAGCTTTGCCAGAACCCTCTCTATGCCTTCAACGCTGACCCCGACAACGGGTAGTATATAAGTTGTGTCCACGAGTACCCTCATCATTACCTGGCGACCTCCTAGCCTAGAGGCCCAATTCTTTCTCCTGCCACTCCTCACTCCACTTCTCCAGGTCCTCGGCTTTGATCCTGGCATACTTTCTACCATGAAGGGCTAAGTCTAGGGGGTCCTCTATCGGTATAAGCTTGATCGAGCCCCCCTCTACAACCACCGCCAGCCTGCTACCCTCCTCGAGGCCTAACTCCTCGAGAACGTCCCTGGGCAGGTAGATGGCACCTTTACTCGCAACCTTGACAACCCTCACCTCTCCAGAACTCCACCTGGACACTAGCTCCACCACCCGGTGAAAAAGAAGA
>JALURD010000205.1 GCA_027057815.1 Acidilobaceae archaeon
CTTGTAGCCGCGCTGGAGACTATTAACCTACTCGACTTCGGCCTAGCCGTAGCCAAGGCGGCCCTGAATAGGACTGAGAGCAGGGGCGCACACTACAGGCTGGACTACCCGAAGAGGGACGACGAGAACTGGCTAAAGCACACTCTCGTGCTGAGATATGGCGAGGATGACGTGAGATTTGCTTATGACCCGGTAAGGATAACTACATGGAAGCCTGTTGAGCGCAAATACTAGTACCACCACAGCCTCCCACGAGATTGGGAATGTCGAGCCCGGCTTGCTGGGCTTGCTGGGGTAGATTGAACTCGCGAGCATCGCGGGGTGAAGGATGTGGGCCTGACGGATAGGGTAAGGCAGTACAGGAACTTGCCCGGCTTCCTACAAGCAAGCCTGAATCCTTGGCTCATCAAGGCTAGGAACAACCCCGAGAGGCTGGCATTCGTGCTCCACAGAGTCACGGGCTTCACCGTGTTACTATACCTGTTCCTCCACATCATAGTGACCAACACTCCAGCACGGGCAGGCTGGGAGGCCTGGGACTCACTGATGGAAGCCTTCGGTGCAGCCCTCTTCAACAAAGTCGGAGAATTCATAATAGCAGGCTTCGTCATCTTCCATGGGATGAATGGTATCAGGCTACTCCTCACGGAATTCTTCGGCGTATGCATTGGGAAGCCTGAAAAGCCGAAGCCACCATACATTCCTCCGAGCTTTAAGGCTTGCCAGCGGAGGCTGCTCTACCTAGTATTCGCGCTATGGCCCATTCTATGGGCCATAGCTGGTTATATCATATTCAAGGGGTGATGGACTTATGGCCAGGACGTGGACTATGCAATTCCTCCAGTACGTGACTGCTATACTCCTGATCGTACTCCTGTCCTTCCACCTGGCCGAGAGGATCCCCTGGATAACAGGGATAAGCTACCATGAGAGCCTCAAGAGCGAGAGAGTTGCCGACGCCTACTCAAGCTACGGGTGGGTTCTACTCTTACTAGCCTATGCTGCGCTCTTTCACGGCCTCAACGGGTTCAGGGGGATGCTCCATGAGTGGAAGCCTCGCCACGGCCGCTTGTGGGACCTAGTCTTCATCATCTTATTCCTCGTGTTTGCCGGTATAGCGACCTACACCGTTGTTGGGCTTCCCCCGCTTCCATAAGCAGATGGGGGTGGTGGCGGTGGCTATAGCGGACCTAAAGGCGGCCACGAGGATCCCTCCCAAGCTGGTTACCATCCGCGTGAAGAGGTGGAGCCCCACTAAGGGTAAGGTCGAGTGGAGGGAGTACCAGGTAGAAACGTATAGAGGCATGACTGTGCTAGAGGCCCTACTAAAGGTCAAAGCGGAGAAGGACCACACGCTATCAATGAGGTACAGCTGCAGGATGGGAGTCTGCGGTAGCTGCGGTATGGTCATAAACGGTGTCCCTAGGCTCGCATGCCAGACCCAGATCGCAGAGGTGGCCAGCGAGTCCAACCCTGTCATAACCATAGAGCCCCTCTACAACCACCCAGTGATTAGGGACCTCGCGACCGACTTCAACCCATTCTTTGGGAAGCACGCCAGCGTAAAGCCATACCTAATTAGGAAGGACATCGAGGAAAGGGAGGGCCCAACAGGCGAATACATACTGAAACCCGAGGAACTCGAAAACATCTACCAGTTCAGCTTATGCATAAGCTGCGGCTTATGCTACAGCGCTTGCCCAGTCGCCGCAAGTGACCCCGAGTACCTAGGACCGCAGGCCCTAGCGCAGGCCCTCAGATTCATCATAGACCCGAGAGACGAGGACCCGAACACCAGGATCGCGGTTGTCGACTCCGAGCACGGTTGCCACAGATGCCACTACGCAGCGACGTGCAGTGCAGTATGCCCCAAGGCGGTAGACCCTGCAATGGCGATACAGATGCTGAGAAGCATAGTCTTCAGACACCGCCTCGGATTCTGGAGGAAGAGAACCTCCAAGCCCGCCGAGAAGCCTAAGGAGTGGCAGCCCAAGAAGCCTATGCCGCCGGAGGCACAGACCATACCCGGCGTCGACCTCGAGCAGATGGAGAAGGAGCCAGTCATAGTGGAGGTTGACGGTATCAAGGTTGAGATCGACTACAAGTTCTACAAGATCAGATAAACCCTCTCCACTATTTTAGCCTCCCCAACCTCTTCTTCCCTGGCGGCCCGGTGAAGGCTGTGAAGGTAAAAGCCTGCATGCCACAGAATCTAAGTGAAGCTGTGGATATACTCAGGAATGCACTAGAGTCGAGGGCATGGCTAGTCTTCTGGGCGCACTGCTCAGCGGAGTACGAGGGGAGGTCTGCGTCGAAACTCGCACCTGGGGATGTATTAGTTATAGTTAAGCAGGATAGAAGCGTCATAGTGCATGGCCCGAAGGGGTTTAAGCCTCTCAACTGGCAGCCCGACGCTTCAAGCATTAGCGTAACCATAAATGAAGACCAACTCGTATTCAGAGCAGTTAGAAGGAGCTTGAGGGAGGTGCTAACACTCCGGTGCCCAGTTGTCTACGGCATAACATATTCCACGGGCGCCGTTGAAGGCGAGTTTTACATGTACGTATCAGAGGCAGAGATCAGAGACTTTATAGCCGAGAATCCTTCCGAGATAGAGGATGGATTGGAAGTAATTAGAATTGAAAGACCTGTAGAGCCGGGTTTCGTCGACCTATATGCAAGGGACTCCCAGGGTAAGATAGTGGTACTGGAGATAAAGAGAGTTAAGGCAAGTGAGGAAGCCGCTCGCCAGCTCCTCAGATACGTTGACTACTTCAAGCGTAAGGGGGTCAATGTGAGAGGGATCCTCGTTGCACCCGACTTTACTGAGGCCGCTATCCGCCTCCTAGAAGAGGCTGGCCTCGAGTACAAA
>JALURD010000206.1 GCA_027057815.1 Acidilobaceae archaeon
CGCGGGCCTGCTCAGACTAGTGTATGATCTTGAGTCGAGGGTTCCATCTGATTACCTTATGGGGCTCGTCGACATACTCCATGGTTCCGGGTTAATTGATGAGGCTCAGAGGGATACTGTAAAGAAAATCATTGAACTCGCGAGGATAGGGATTGAGCATGGGCTTAGCGTTGATGAGAGTATTGCGATACTTGCTGCTCTGTCAAAAGAGTTAGGCCTCGATGTAACTGAAATCACTGAGGAGCTCGTCAAGGCGATAATGCAGCGCCGGGGGTCAGAGAGGTGGGAGAGTCGACAGTAATAGCGCACGCCGTGTTCATAATAGTGTCTGTGATGATGGCTAGCGTGCTAGCCCTGGTTGTGCTTGGTAAGCTCGGTTACTTAGAGTCTATCTTCTCACAGGCGGTTAAAGATAAAGCAGAGGCTGTGGGCATACGTCTCCTCATAGTTAACGCGTACAAAAACTCTACTACCGGCTTCATACACATCTACGTCAAGAACATTGGGACATCGCCTTTCAGCAAGCTCGACTCCATCGACGTTTACATTGGAAACTTCACGGGCGTACTCGAGTACTACGTATACAAGTCAATAGCTAATACAACGGGGACCTTCAACGTGACCGAGATGGGCAAGGCTGACGGTGCCTGGTCACCCGGAGAGACTATAGTCTTCAACGTCAACCCCAAATCCACGTATGGAAGCATAGTCCGGATCCGGATAGTCCTCCCCAACGGCGTATCAGCAGAGGACGTCCTGGAGCTTCCGCTGGGGTGATGGTATTGGGCGTTAGCACGGTAATGGCGTCCACCATAGTTTTCTACCTGCTGCTCGTCGCTGCAGGCTTCATTGCCGGCATGGCCCTAGCGTCGCTGGCAGAATTGGCTAGGGCTTACAGCCTCTCAGTTAACGCCTTGAAGCTGGATTCCATCGAGTTCCGTGGGCTGAATTACACCTACCTACTGACTTACGCGGAGATCAGGATTAACCTAACCAATGAGGGCCCAAACACGATATACGACTATAACCATACCGACGTTATAGTAGAGTACGTAGACCCCTCGGGCTCCTTCAACGTCTACGTTGCACCATTCAAAGGAGGCTACACCGACGCCCTCGCAGTTGGCGTAACTCCTGGCTGGTATATTTACGCCTTCTACGACGCGGTGGGCCAGCCAACACTCTATAGGAATGCGAATCCACAGCTATGGAAGCCCAACTCCACGATGGAGATGGTCATAGTTCTGCCAAGCCAGGTGCAGGCGGGGACCAAGGTCTCAGTGGTAGTGGCTACACCCCGCGGGGGCAAGGAGTACGTTGAGTTCACGTGGTCACCGGGGTGATGACTCGTGAGTGTCAGTATCAGGATCGTGCCGACCGGCAACGAGGAGTTCGACATCAAGATTGGAGGGGGCCTCCCGCATCCCAGCCTCCTCGTCATCGAGGGAGGGCATGGAAGCGGCAAGACGTCATTGAGCCTACTCTTCCTACAAGGGGCCCTCAAGGCTGGATTTAAGGCTGTAGTCTTTACCAGCGAGTCTAAGCCTACAAGCTATGTGAGGAAGGCTTCATCCTCGGGATTCCCAGAGATACCTAGCTATTACTTGAATGGATCGCTTAGAGTATACCCGATACAGTATCCGGGCCCGCTCGTGAAGGAAGTTGCAGACTACCTGACACTCAGACTCCTCAACGCGTTCAAGACCCTGAGCCAAGGGTATGATTTCTTCGTTCTGGACAGTATTTCCTATCTAGGATCAGTGGCGTCTGCCTCCATCCTGAACGAGTTAATAGTTGAGCTCAGGAGACTCACAACAAATAATAGATCCATAATCGTCACAGTGCATCCCGACGTCCTTCCAAGTGAAGTATCGGTGAAGCTAGCGGAGACAGCAGACGGGTATCTGAAGACCTCGGCCGCCGTCATTGGGGGGAGGAGACTCAAAGTCCTCTCTATAGTAAAGCTTAGGGGGGCCCCGCCTGGTATTGAGTCCACAATAACGTTTGATGTTGACCCGGCCTTCGGTATCAAGATAGTGCCCATAATGATCTCTCAGGCTTGAGGGGGTGAATAGCCTGTTGGCCGTGGGGCTCCCCCGGCTCAGGCTTAGGAGGCTCCGCGTCAAGCCTTCGAGGGTAGAACGTGGATCCCCCAAAGTGGTTGAAATAGACTTCGGTGACAGGCCCAAGTATTTGGAGCACTACATAAGAAGAGTGAGCGACGAGCTGGGGGAGCCTCCTCAGGTAGTTGACAAGCCGAGCCCCGAGTTGAAGAGGGCTAGAAGATTTAATGTGATATATCCTGTGGGTGGCGGGGTCTTCATTCACGCATACACCCCCACTGACCCGTATGAGGCGTTTAACATTTACGCGGTTATAGAGCCGCCGAGGCCTCCCATCAGCCTTCTGAGGTTGATGGATGAAGCGCTCGCTCTGGCACTCACTGAGGCTCATAAACCTAGGAGCGCCGAGGAGAAGAAGCAGATACTCCTCGAGCTTGTTGACGAGATAGTTGAGCCTGTTGATGAGGAGCCTAACTACGAGGCTCTCCTCTCGAACGGGAGGTCCCCCAGAAGGGTTCCCGTTAGGCGTGAATGGATCGACTACCTCAAGTACCACCTGGTTAGGGATAAGGTTGGGGTAGGGGTTTTGGAGCCATTCCTTCGCGACCCTTACCTCGAGGATATTACATGCAACGGCGTGGGGCCAATATATGTCGTGCACAAGATCTTCGGGAACATGAAAAGCACTGCAGGCTTCAAATCCGACGAAGAACTCGACGACTTCATTATTAAGCTAGGCGAGAAGATCGGGAAGCCCATAAGCCATGCAAGGCCCGTAGTTGATGCGACCTT
>JALURD010000207.1 GCA_027057815.1 Acidilobaceae archaeon
CCCCGGGGGATCCCTAGCGACCCCCGGGATCCCCGGCTGCACAGGCGAAGCCCTGGTCCTAACCGGGGAGCTCGGCGGCGCGGCCGGGATGACGCTATTCGAGGGGGTTGAGGCGAGGGTCGAGGGGGGCGTGGTGGAGCCCCTAGCCCCACTGGAGGGTCAGCCGACTCTCCTAGCCGTGGAGTGCCCGGGCGTGGAGTCCAGCCAGTCCTGGGTGCCAGCCGGCGTCATAGCTGGACTCGACGTTGACAGGGCCGGGGAGGCCTACGAGGCCAGCCTAACCCTGGCCAGGCTGCCCGGCGGCAGGACGGCTGCCGTGCTAACATGGCTCTCGGGATCCCCGCCCAGGGGCGCCTCCCTATGGCTCTCATGCACGGGCTGGCAGGGGTCCCTCCCACTCCCCGGCCCCGGGGGATCCCACGCCACAGTCATACCCGCCGACTGCACCCAGGGCTACTCAATCACCGCCCCCGAGGGGGTCAAGGTCTACGTTAGAGTGGTAGAGGCCAGCCTCGTTGAGGCGGGATCCCTCCAAGTAGCCTGGGCGGCCGGGACCCCCATCCTAGCCGGGGCGACGCCACAGGAGCAGCCAGCCCAGAACCCGGGATCCCAGGCGCCCCCACAGGAAACCACGCCAGCCCAAGGGGTGAACACGTGGACCTGGCACGCAGCCGCAGCCGCAGCCTCGGCTGCGATAACCTCACTGGCCTGCATAGCGGCCAGCCGCCGCAGGAGCCGGTAAACGCAAATAAACCCCGCCACGCTAGAGCCTCCCACGGCGCGCCGCGGTAGTATAGCCTGGCCTAGTATGCGGGCCTGTCAAAGGCCCCCCAAGAGGGGGCCTATAGAGAGCCCGTGACCCGGGTTCAAATCCCGGCCGCGGCGCCAACCCTACCACGTTAACCTTCTCCAACACCCACACACGCCATTTAACCACGCACATTGCATCATCTCCATCCCTGCCTTGCCAGTCACTTAAACCTGGAGGAAACAGCATGCTAGCCAGTGTTGAGAATGGAGTTCAAGGAAGGGCAGGAACCTCTCCCTCGTAGGCGCACTAGGCTACCATGAAGAAGGCGTGAGCTGCGCGCCTATGCTGTTATTATCCGCAGCCCTAGCTCGTGGAGCCTGTCCTCCCTGGATATGATCTCCTTGTCGAGAGTGGCGAATGCTCTAGCCCCTGCCAGCTTAGCTGCTGTTATGTGTAGTAGGTCTAGCGTCCTTAGTCTTAGGCGCGGCGCATACTTTATGGCCTGGGCTACGGCTTCGTTCAAGTCTATCTCAACCAGCTTTGCCTCCGCTAGTTTCAGGGAGTATAGCGCGTGGGCTAGGGGCTTCTCTAGGCCCGCCCTAGAGTATACAGAGGTGAGCTCTAGCAGGGTTAGCCTGCTGACTATTCTACCCTCTCCGAGGCCCCCTAGTAGCTTGGTTGCCTTGTCGTGGTTGGAGTCTGCTTCGTCGACGTAGGAGATTATCACGTTTGTGTCAAGGTAAATCATCTCGTCCTGCCCTCCTCCAGGATTCTCGTTAGGCCACCATGCCTTATCCTATAGCCACTCCTAAGCATCTCCTCAGCCTCCCTGCTAGCCTCCTCCCAAAGCCTAACCTCCTCGATAATGACCGCCAGGCCCTTCTCGATCATCAAATTAAAGGCGTGAGACCTACTCCTAGCAAGCCCCAGCCTCACCATCTTATCAGCCAGCTCCACAAGCTCCCTGCGAACCTTGATTGAGACAGTCACAGACAACACATACACCCGTATACCCTAGTATACCAGGGTATAAATATACTTAATGCCCCAGCCAGCACCCCCTACCTCCACGGTAAAATAACGTTTCCCCGGTAGCAATCCTAATAATACATTTACAGGATTAACGCGTCCCACCACTGAGAGCTCCATAGCCACCCTGCTTTCCTCACTCAATGCTTAAGATTATCCAGTTGCAACGCTTCCCTCCCACCTTCTCAGGGAAGAAGTTCATAGCTAAGCAATAACAATCATAACCCAGCCAACCGATTTTCCGTATCATTAAAAGCAGAGAGAGCCTTCTCTTCCGCACACCCGCAAAGCCTACCCTAACTGAAAACCATTACAGCCACGAGTCAAGACTCGCCCTCGCAGCGCCTCTTGCCAGGCTGCACGCTAGGGTCTTCTCGGGGTCGCCTTCGGGGAGGTACTTGCATAGGATCCTTGCTAGTGAGAGTGCCTCCTCGTAGAGTGCCTGATTCCTCTCCCTGACAGCGGCTGAGGCCTTGTCAAGGGACCCCGCGGCGGCGTGGTAGTACAGGAGGTGTAGGGCGTCCACGCTATTGCTAGCTACGATAGAAAAAAGAAAAATATTATTAGGACAAGAGTCAATGAGAGAGTTCTATAAAGAAGCTATTAAAAGCGAACGCTCACTTAATGATATAATTAATAAACGTATATTAAAAAAACCGTAGGACTGTGGGTCTAGATGCACTTAAACCAGCGTGTTTCATTGCATCTCTAAACTTAAGGACAGCTACCCAAGGGTCACTCCGAAAAACTTTACATTTACCCCGTCCGAGTAGGATACAACCACGCCGGAAGCTTAGATTTACTATTACCTAATAAGAGAAGCCTACTATCACGTGAAATCCAGGAAAAAAGTAGAAGAAGAAAAAAGATGTTGTTATAATGAATCCCCCGTTCACAAGGAGCGATAGAATATCTTATTTAAGTAGGAGAGAACGCACGAAAAGCTTTATTATCTAGAAGACTATGTTTTGGCGGTGTACCCGTGAAAGACTTATTTGTTGCAGGTTTGGCCAAACCTTTCATGGTATTAGCGGATAATCTTTTAAAGGCGGGAGGAAGAATTACAT
>JALURD010000208.1 GCA_027057815.1 Acidilobaceae archaeon
ACCTTGTTGATTACGTTAATGGCGCTTATAGTGTCACAAAACTATTCCAAGCAGATAATTACTGGCCGGGAACACTTGGAATAGGTGCTCCACCCATTTCTGTCTCAGTCGCTTTAGCCGACGTTAATGGAGACGGGATCCTCGAAGGAATAGCGTTCTCTACTGGCAGTACGGGGGGAGGTCTGGATTATCAATTTTATATTTTTGATATTCAAGGCGTGATTTACCAGACATCCTTTGACCCCGGAGTTTACGGCATACAGGACGCCGACGCTATATTCACGTGGCCAAGCATCTCAATAGGGGACATTGACGGTGATGGCAAGGCTGAAATAGTACTAACTGCTTTTCAGGGGGTGATATGTATTGACTGGTAGCTGGTACTCTGCGATAGCTAAAATACAAGGACTATTGAAACAAATAACCGATGATAAGTTAAAATTTACAATCACACTGTTAATATTGATGCTACTATTAATTTCGTGGCCGCTACTAGTATTTGGTTATGTTGATACCTCAACTCCGCATAACCCAAGCCTCTTTGATATGGGTAGATATTGGAAAAGATTCTGTTTAATGTGCCACCCCGGGTTCGCCCAGACCGGGACATCGATGGGATCCTGGCCCTTTGAAGCATATAGATGTCTTGCATGCCATTACTCCATAGGATCTACGCACCAGATAGCAGTTGATAACTCCGAGTCTGCTCATAGAAGCTTGCAATGCCTAGTATGCCACGATGTATTCCATTATGGTCACGAGACGTATTCAACTGGCACTGTTTATGGTTGTAAGGGCCCTCATGACGTCCTGGCTCCTAGGACTTCAGCTAATCCGCCTCAAAACCCCACAGTCTACTGGGCTAACTTCCACTATGTGACCACTAGACAAGCGAGCGGGTGGAATATTATAGTTGAGACATTCTTTTACAACACTCCCCCGAGCAATATACCCACGCCAGGCCGGTTCAGGGACTACCCAATATATGTCACAGTATATGGTAACCCCTATACGAAGGACCTCACCACACCACCTCAGGGAAAACTTTACTTATTCTGTTACAAGTGCCACTTTATTAACAACCCGAATCTTCAACAATACTCCACGGTAAACTATCAAACTAAGCATCCAGAACCTTGCTACAGATGCCATAGCAGGAATGAGGGTGGAACTCCCTACACCCTTGCCCCCCACAGTATTTACCCTAAGGCGAGGGGTTCGTGGAGCAAATGCTCCAGCTGCCATACCGGTATCTCTAGCATGCTCTCCCAAAGCGTGCATAGGAGTTTTGTGGAGAACAGAGTGGGATGCATATGCCACGGAATTGTCCACGTTTCAGGTTACAACATGACTGGGTCTTGGCTACCACTTTACTATCCTTACCGCGGCCTATTGATAACTCCGACGCTCACTGAAGTCCTCCGGGGAAGACACTTGTTCTTCTACACAGACGTAAACTCGACTACATATAATATTCCAGTCAAGCCTGTCTGGACGGGCAATGATGAGACTCACATAGTACCGGTTTACACGATACGTTACGATGCAACTTTCATGGTATACTATAATACCAGGATGTTTACATGCTTCAACTGTCACTTCATATCATGGAACGAGGTGGCAGCAGGAGCTTCTCCAAACCTTAATATTACGCTTGCACAGGATCCACACAGTATAATGAAGTATCCCCGGTCCGCTAGTTCAAATGGGACCCTCAGCCAGCCGCCTGCATCATCGGATGATCATAATAGGCCTATCGCTGTTTTTGTTTCACTTGCAGCACTAGTGTCATCGCTAATCATCGTGGCCATAGGGGCGAGGAAACCTTGACTATTAAACAATCCGCAGTTATCCTGATAGCATTACTTATTGTATCTTATACTCCCGTTTATACTGTATCTAGTAGCGTGAACGTTCAGTCAAATTCTTACCATGTTACTGGCGTAGCAGTACGTAAAGGTGAAGGTTACCCTGTTTTTGTTTCAGTCGACGTGTCTCCCAATGGAAATGGAAGTGTAATTATCTATGGTGTTAAAGGGGATTCACTATTATATAACTCAATAGAGGAGGCTTGCTATGTTGTGGCTTGGATGCTTGGCAAAAACCCGTACTTATTTAATTATTATGTATACATTAATCCGGCTATGCCGAACGTAACATACATGGTGGGGCCTAGCCTCTCCTTGGCGGTGTCTTTAGCTGCCCTTACTAGCTTCCTGAATGTTAAGCCTAGCCCAGATGTTATGGTTACTGGTATGGTTAACCCAGATGGCACTGTCGGCTTTGTAGGGCTCGTAAGGGAGAAGGCTGAGGCAGCGGAAAAGTACGGGTATAGCCTATTCGTTTATCCTCTCGAGGAAGATAAGACATTCAAGGTTGTCAACGTTCCAGTACATCTAGGTCCATACGCGTTCTTGACTCGAATGCTTCAAGTTGAAGGGAATGTATTTTACAATATTACAGTAGACCGCCTAGGAGTAGTATCCATATGGGATGCTGCATGGGCTTCAATTGAGATTAATTCGAGTCCCGCCGCTTTAACTCTGCCCAGTAACAGCTATTCTATTGACTCCCTCTATGCTTACAGCGTGGGCCCGGGGATAGATGCCATTAAGAGAGCTGCAGATTTACTCTCAAAAGCGTCAATATACTTGAGCCAGGCTGAGGCTAAGCTTTCCGAGGCGCGTAAATACATGACGCTAGAGGCTTACGTTGAGACGCTTAAGGATGTAAATAGGGCTAAGCAGGTGATAGAATCCATAATAGCCAGGGGCAACATTAGCAGTTGGGCAGATATTTACGATATACTAAGGGTGTATCAGGAGTCTGCTAGAATATTCTATTTAACCAATCTAATCGTTGACCTTAGAGGTGTTCCTTCTTACGTGCTGTCATCACTTAATGCCGCTGGAGAGATCCTCACCAATGTCATTAACAATAATTTAACTGTGGAAGAGATCCCATTAGTAGCGTTGGCGGCTACTAAATACTATGAGGCTGAGAGGCTTTCTAACGTCACTCTCTCGCTATTAGCGTTAGTGATATATGGCTATGTATCACTATCAAAAATTGTGGGAAGTCTATCGTCGAACTTAGCTAGAGTTGATAGGTTGGCTCAGGAGGCAATCATATTAGCGCTGAGCGGTAGGCAATATGCGTCTAGACCCGCACCTCCCTTAAGGAGTCTGGCGGAAAGATACGTCAGTTACGCGTGGCATTTGTATAGATATGCCATGGATCTTAGCATGGTGTCAAGGGTTTACTCTAATCTTACCGGGCTGGCTGGTGGCTATGCTTGGAAGGCAATGTACATTCTTAATAATAGCCGTGGACCCGTTGATGTCGCCGCGGCGCTGGGCTTTGCAGTGGATGGAGTTGCTCTAGCCAGTACTTACATGGCGTTGCATCCAGGATATCCTCCGTTAATTGATGAAAGGTTTAAAGCTGCAATAACATTTGCATACGCCCTCGGACAAGTTGTAGGCCCCAACCCCTTTTACTCCTACGAGCTTTCAAGGATATATGGCAACTCATCAATTGATATTTACTATATTGAGAGGATAATCGCCTACGAAAAATTAATTACAATAGCTATAGGCACGTCAACATATCACACCCTTAATGAAACCGCCCCACGTGAGCCATCATCTAATGCGGTGCGGCAAGGAAGAGAACAATATTCTGTTCCGTTGAACACTACTACGCAATCAAACGAGTCAAGCACTGCTAAACCTAGGGAGAAGCCTACAATAACACAAATAATAACAGCTAACATTGATATCATAATCTCCCTTGCTGTATTAGTTATGGCCCTATCATTAACCATTGCATCAACGCTCAGACGAAGGCCTTAAAGAGTGGAGTGATTAGGCTTTACTCCTTGTTAATGAATTTGAATAAGTTCCCGAATTTCGGTGTTTAGAAACACTTTTATATCTTCACATGTTCTCTAATTTAATGATATGGCTATATCCTAGGTAAGGATTGGGTGGCATGCTATGGTTGAGAGGGTAAAGACTGGGATCCCTGGCATGGATGAGATATTGAATGGCGGGATCCCTGTGAGGAATGTTGTACTACTCAGCGGTGGGCCTGGTACTGGAAAGAGTATATTCAGCTACCAGTACCTTTGGAATGGGTTGAAGCAAGGGGACCCAGGAGTATTCGTCGCTCTAGAGGAGCACCCTGTGCAGGTTAGGATTAACATGGCCCAGTTTGGCTGGGATGTGAGGCAGTATGAGCGTGAGGGCGTATTCGCCATTGTTGACGCCTTTACAGGGGGTATAGGGGAGGCTGCTAAGAGGGAACGGTACGTTGTCAGGGATCCAGAGGACATCGGGCTTCTTAGTGACGTCTTAAGGGAGGCTATTAGGGATGTGGGTGCTAAGAGGGTTGTGATTGACAGCGTCTCGACTCTCTACCTTGCGAAGCCCGCTCTCGCAAGGAGGACCGTAATGCTCCTTAAGAGAATACTGAGCGGGCTCGGGACTACATCCATACTCGTCAGCCAGGTTAGCGTGACGGAGAGAGGCTTCGGAGGGCCCGGTGTAGAGCATGCAGCCGACGGCATTATAAGACTTGACCTGGATGAGGTGGACGGCCAGCTCGTTAGGAGCCTAATAGTATGGAAGATGAGAGGGACTTCCCACAGCATGAGGAGGCACCCCTTCGAGATAACCAGTAAAGGCATCATAGTATACCCGGACAAAGTAGTCAGACTAGGCAGAGTGTACAGAGTTGAGGATCTAGGGAGCTAATCGGGCGGTACTCGAGGCTAGTAAGCGTTGAACGGCACCCTTTAACCTCTGGAGAGTCCTTTGCCATTAGGGGGTGGGTGAGGAGTTGCCTTCTAATAGTGTGAGACTGAGGGTTCAGGAGGCTCTCCCGCGTGATGTTGGTAGGAAGATTGCTAGGATAGACAAGAGGACTATGAGGAAGCTAGGCGTCTCCACGGGCGACTTCCTTAGGATTGAAGGCCCAAAGGGAGAGGTAGTAGCTGTAGCCTGGCCCCTCCACGCTGAGGATGAGGGTAAGGACATCATTAGAATTGACGGGTACCTCAGGAGGAGCCTGGGAGTGGGGGTTGGCGACTACGTCACGGTCTACAAGGCTGACCGCGTCGAGCCAGCTGCTAAGGTGATCCTAGCCCCCACTGAGGAGATAAGATTCGGGATAGACTTCGTCAACTACGTTAAGGAGTTCCTGAAGGGTAAGCCGATAGCCCGTGGGGAGACGGTAGTCATACCAGTCTTCGAGGGAATCCCGCTGGTAGTTGTCAGCACTCAGCCAGCGCACATAGTATACGTGACAGACGCCACTGACCTCGCCATTAGAGAGAAACCCGTCAAGGAGGAGGAGCTGGCTAGGGCCAGAGGGATCCCCAAGGTAACCTGGGAGGATATAGGGGACCTGGAGGACGCCAAGGAGCGGATTCGGGAGATAGTAGAGCTACCCATGAAGCACCCTGAGCTCTTCAAGCACCTGGGCATCGAACCTCCTAAGGGGATCCTCCTCTACGGCCCGCCCGGCACGGGCAAAACCCTCCTCGCCAAGGCTTTGGCCAACGAGATAGGAGCTTACTTCATCAGCATTAATGGCCCCGAGATTATGAGCAAGTTCTACGGCGAGAGCGAGCAGAGGCTCAGGGAGATATTCAAGGAGGCTGAGGAAAACGCCCCCAGTATCATATTCATCGACGAGATTGACGCCATTGCGCCGAAGCGTGAGGAGGTAACCGGTGAGGTGGAGAAGAGGGTAGTGGCGCAGCTCCTAGCCCTAATGGATGGTCTCAAGGAGAGGGGTAGAGTGATAGTAATCGGTGCCACCAACAGGCCTGACGCCATAGACCCGGCTCTTAGGAGGCCGGGCAGGTTCGACAGGGAGATCGAGATCAGGCCTCCGGACAAGAGGGCGAGGCTCGAGATACTCAAGGTCCATACTAGGAATATGCCCCTAGCCGACGACGTTGACCTAGAGAAGATCGCAGAGATGACCCATGGATATACCGGCGCGGACCTGGCAGCCTTGGCTAAGGAGGCTGCGATGTCAGCGCTTAGGAGGTTCATTAAGAGTGGTAAGATTGACCTGGAGAAGGCCAGGGAGATCCCGGCAGACCTCCTGAAGGAGCTGAAGGTTACGATGCAGGACTTCCTCGAGGCAATGAAGATGATTAGGCCCACATTGATCAGGGAGGTATTCGTTGAGGTGCCCGAGGTTAGGTGGGATGACATCGGTGGCCTTGAGGAGGTTAAGCAGGAGCTCAGGGAGGCTGTGGAGTGGCCGCTCAAGTACCCAGAGGTATTCGAGAAGATGGGTATAACCCCGCCTAAGGGGATCCTGCTATTCGGCCCGCCGGGCACGGGTAAGACCCTGCTCGCCAAGGCGGCCGCTACGGAGAGTGGTGCTAACTTCATAGCGATAAGGGGCCCGGAGATACTCAGCAAGTGGGTGGGCGAGAGCGAGAGGGCCGTCAGGAAGATCTTCGAGCGAGCCAGGCAGGTTGCCCCTGCGATAGTCTTCTTCGACGAGATAGACGCTATAGCCCCGGCTAGGGGTTACAGGCACGACACGAGCGGCGTCACTGATAGGATAGTGAACCAACTACTCACGGAGATGGACGGCATCGTCCCGCTAAGGAACGTTGTAGTAATCGGTGCCACCAACAGGCCAGACATAATAGACCCAGCACTCCTGAGGCCGGGCAGGTTCGACAGAGTAATCTATGTCCCACCGCCAGATAAGGAGGCCAGGAAGCAAATACTGAAGATACATACCAGGAAGGTACCCCTAGCCGACGACGTTGACCTAGACAAGCTTGCAGAGATGACCGAGGGCTATACTGGCGCAGACCTGGCGGCCCTAGTGAGAGAAGCTGTCATGATAAAGCTAAGAGAAAAACTGGAGGTAGGCCCAGTCAAGATGGAACACTTCCTGAAGGCTCTCAAGAAGGTGCCACCAAGCCTGACACCCGAGGATATAAGGAGGTACGAGAGGCTAGCCCGCGAGCTTAAACGCATGGTCATAGGCGCTTAGCCTTCCCGAGACCACCCAAACCCTTACTAGCCATACGCCTGGGCCCCCCAGCGTCTGTAGGGGAAGGCGTCCGGAGGCTCTTCTACCTTTTTTCCCTCTATCCTACGGTTCCTGGTACACTCGGTGCGCATTCAGCCTTGTACCCCGAGGTTGAGTCCGCGAAGCTAGCTGGAAGAGCGCTTTTAGTCGTTAGCCTCGTTTCAATACTCGCTGTAGCCGTCGTCCTAGGCTATAAAGGTGTTGGCACCAGCGTCGCCATACCCTTTCTGGCCGTGCTGGCTGCAGCGGGAGCTCTAGTAGTCAGGAAGGCCGTAGAGAGGCCCAGAGTGCTGGGCAGGAAAATTAGTAGCTTCGATTCCTGGTGCAACGGGGCTGAGAGGGCTGTTCGAGGCTCTTCGGGCGTCTATTACTGCAAGCGGGGCGAAGCCATAGCCTGTTTTGACCCTCTACTCGACCGGGTCCATGTAGTTAGAGGCACTGCATCCAGCGTGATAAGGGATCCCGGAAGGCCCGACTACAGGTGCACCCTGAGAGTTAAGGGTCACGAGTCGGAGGTAGAAGATGTCATGGTTTTCTTTGGAGTCCTCTACGCTCCTCAGCCAGGCTCTCCGGGTAAGCTCGTGAAAGTCGAGGGTGTCGAAGCCCACGCCTTCATTGACTGCGGGGATCCCGCGAGTGTCGCTGATAAACTAGTGCGTCTTGTTGAGAGGCTTGGTGTTAAGGATGCTACGGGATCCTAGGAGTCTGGCTCTCATCCTAGGCTTGCTTGTGGCCTCATTCTCCTACTTCTACGCCTATGCAGCTCAGCCCGTCCAAGGAGGAGCGTTGGGCGCGTTTACGCCCATAGGGCCTGATGAGTCCTTGAAGGCGTGCGGCTTCACGGGCTCAAAGCCTACGTTCATAATTTCTGGCCCCTCAAAGACCCGGGTTGTCATAGGAGAGTTATCAGTAGAGGCCGGGCTGGCTCTAATGGATGCGTGTGTCAGCGGGGATCTAGCTGTTGCAGCGGGGAGCCAAGAGGGCAGGCCTGCCATCCTCGTTGTCAGGGGTGGTGAAGCGTGGCTGTACAGCATTCCTGCTTGGGGCATTGCTTTATCTGTAGACTGTAAGGACGGGTTTGTGGCGTTCACTGCTGCAACATACACTAAGGACCTTATAGTCGGAGTAATCAAGGGCAGCCAAGCTGTAATAGCGGATATACCACTATTCCCTGGGTACGAGTGGAGCGCTAAGGCTGCCGCCGCTCCTTGGGGCGCCGTGGCCGTCGCTGGCAACTACATAATCTACTTTAACGTGACGGAGGAGTCACTGAAAGGCTACAGGCTCTCCCTTAAGGGTTTCAATGTCACATTAGAGGGTGCATGGGCTGGGAAGCGAGAGGTTCTGGTTTACGGGAGAGCCCGCAAGGGAGATCTCAGCATGGGCTTCGCCTGGGTTGTCGGTGAAGGTAAAGCCTTCCTGGTTAACTCGTCGAGCGGGCGCACTGTGATAAAAAGGGCCGCTCTTTGGGGTAACGGCGTCTTGGCTTACTACACACCTAACACTTGGTGGGATGGCATAATCTACTTTGAGAAGCCCTCTAAAAAGCAAATGGGAATTAGGCTTATCCACGGCTACCCCCACATAGTGGACAGGGTAGACATTCACACCAACGCATCCTTAGTCATATCAGTAACCGACGCTTCCGACAAGAGGAGAGGAATCTGCATTAAATTATTAACTCCCAAGCCCCTCAGGCTCGGCAAGCTCGGAGAGGAGCTGGTTACAGTCCAGTACATCCCTACACCTGAAAGGCCCTCTATCCTTAAAGCCCCTCCTCCTGGG
>JALURD010000209.1 GCA_027057815.1 Acidilobaceae archaeon
GGGAAGGAATATACCTACCACATCGCCTTTATTTATGCCCTGCTCTTTAAGGAACTTGGCAAACTTCTTAGCATACCTTGCTAGCTTCCGATATGATATCCGGGTACCATAGAATATCATTGCAGTTCTCTTCGGAAAGCTCTCGGCGGAGTCAAGGAGGAACTGGTACAATGGCACCTCGGGGATCTCTACTTCATGGGGGACGCCTTCATCGTAGTTTTTTAGCCAAGGTTTTGAAGAGTAAGCCTTGAACGCCTCGATAGTTTTCTCATTACCCTTCTCATTCTCTGCTGGCAAGCCCGATCCCCCTGTGGACCCACGAGGGGGCAGGGTCTTAAATTGATAAGTGGTCCCACTATATGTTAAAATAAAAAGAGTAGAAAATAGGATTGTAAATACGAAAGATTTAGCACTAAATATACCCTAATGCAAGATCTATTTTTAGAGAAGTGGTGTGTGGGTGATAGGAGTAATTTAGGTGTCTCAGACTCTTGTTTCTACTAGGGTAGCTTATAATGCGCCGCAGATTCAAGCCAATAACTCTGCGGTCACGATGCTTAATAGTGGAGAATGGCAAAATATTAGTCCAGAGAGACAAGGACGGCCTCTACAGTCTTCCGGGAGGCCGGCTGGAATTCGATGAGACTATCCCTTTCTGCGCTGTAAGGGAGCTTAGAGAGGAAGCCGGCCTACAGTCATTTCCTGAGAGGCTGGTTTACATCGTAGAGTATATAGGTCATAAAAAAGGCAAGTTTAAGCATGAGGTACTCTTCATCTTCAAATGTGAAGCTTCAGGGGAGCTAAGGAAGAAGGAAAAGAACATAGACTTCGAGTGGAAGAGCCTCGAAGAACTTTCAGGCTCGTTTTGGCCTGAGCCTTTACTAGAATTCCTGATGAAGGACCATCCAGGCTATGAGAGGACGAGGTTCCTAGTTTTCATGGAGGAATCGCTTAACTACATTAATACCATTGAGGAGGATCCAGGCTGCATAGTCCGATTCTATACACCGTGGAAGGGTGAAGGAGTGGATGATGACGTAGAACAGCGGGGCTAAAATAGGCTGTTTTTGCCTTGCGACCCTGGTATTACTATGTCTCCCCCTTTACTCACTAATCAAACATCATGTATTGTAGGGGTGCCAGGGATTGGCTGCGCTAATTGAGGTTCTAAGAGCTCTATCTGACTTAGGCGTGGCAGGCCCAGGAGACTTAGTGGCTTCAACTAAGCTTCCACGTTACAGAGTGTTATCTATAGTGAAGTGTCTCGAGGAACTCGGCTTGATAGAAGCGATATACGTCAAGGGAAGCTATAAGGTATACAGGGTCAGCATAGCTGGAACTAGGCTTCTAGAATCAGTTGCAGCAGGAACTTCCCTGAGTGAAATAATAGAACATGCTTTAATGGGGCAAGCACAGGCGCCAGGTAGTATAACCAGCAGGATAAGTGGGACTGGCGTGGCTGAAGAAGCCGAGGTGGGTTAAAACCCTGCCTTACCTTTTGATGGGTTAAAGTCATTCTATTTCGTCGGGGACGAAGACAGGCTTCTCGGCTAGGTTTATGATAGGTATTGAGACGTAGCCTGTTTTAGTTGTGTTACTTACTTCAACCTTTTCTCCCATCTCGTCAACTTTGGCTAGTATGTATTTAGCATTCTCGTCTGGGACGTCTTCGTCGATTGGCCTGGAGTAATAGTAAATTAATGGTATTCCGTATTTTTTATAATAGTCTTTAAAGCTAAGGTGGATCATGTAGATCACTCTTCCCCTCCACTTAAAGCGGTAAACGGGCATGACCATGAAGCGCGCGGCAGGCGTTACAGCGAGTCTTGCGAGGTCTGCAAGACTGCTAACCCTTACAACAACGGCCTTTTCGATTTCACTCAAGTCTTACACCCCTATTGCTCTAAGTTTCACGCAATCTAAATCTTATCATCCTTGTATATATTAACGCCACTGCTCCTTGTCCCAGCCATACTTGCCTATCAATGGCACAAAGAGGACGGGTATAGTTGGGACCTCCTCTATCTCGCCCGTCTCCTTTTTAATTATCAGAAGAAGGTCTTGGGTCCAAGTATCGCCTACAGGTATTACTAGTCTACCGCCTGGCTTAAGCTGCTCGATGAGGGGTTCAGGTACCTTGGGCGCGGCTGCTGTTACAATTATCCTGTCAAAGGGGGCTTCATCCGGTAAGCCTAGGGTGCCGTCGCCTACAACTACTGTGACGCGGTCAGAGTAGCCGGTGCGCTCTAGGTTACTTCTCGCCCACTCAGCCAACTCTGGTATCCTTTCTATGCTCCATACATGGCCCCATGCCTCCCGCGGAGCTGCTTTTGGGGCTACGATCTCAGCTAGAACAGCGGCTTGGTAGCCGCTTCCTGTGCCGATTTCGAGGACTTTGTGGCCGACATTAGGGTCTAGAAGCTCTGTCATATACGCTACGATGCTGGGAGCACTGATAGTCTGCCCGTACCCTATAGGCAGTGGTCTATCCTCATATGCATAGAGCTTCAGATCATCTGGAACAAACTCCTCGCGCGGCACTTGCATCATGGCCTTGTATACTTTGTCGCTCTTAATATAGCCCATTTTCTTGAGGTCTTCAAGAAGCTTTCTACGAGCCTCGACAAAGTTGACTGGCATACCCCAGCGCACCCACATTCTTACTGCTACGCCAGCATTCAAGTTTTAGTATTCCCTAGAGAAACACGGCCAGACACAGCGTCTAAGATAGCATCCACAATCTATTCCAGGTAATTTGATAAGCTGCTCGGCGTAGCATGAAGGATGCAATTAAGAGGATAGATAGTAGGGGGTGACAGGAAGGTGACAAGAATTGTTGAAGGCCGATGGTTCGTCTTCAAGGCTAAGGGGCATGTTAATGTCAGGGCTTTGCATAAGACTACGTTTGAAGTAACTAAGGAAGATTACTTAACACCTAGAGGAGACTGCATAATTGGAATTTCATCTGAAGTAGCCGCTGCTGACCTCCCTAACTGGTTGAAGGACTGGCTTAAGTCCGGGAAGCCCGTGGTGATTGTAGTCAGTGCAGGCGGCTTCATGGACTCAATAGTCGGCTGGGGAGATCCTAGGATGACGCTGAACGACCCCGTTAGGATGGTTTTCAGGAAAAGTAACTACGTTGGACCGGAGACCGTTGTAGTCAAGGCTAACAAGGCAGCAAGGGATCTTGATAGAAGGCTCGTCGAAGCCCTCCGGAGAGGGGAGGAGCTAATCGTTGCTATCGCTCCTCTCAACTTCGACATCTACAGCATAAATGAACCTTTTCGGTGAGTGATCTATGACTCTCCTAACTTGAAGCTTCTTGATTGTGCATCTACTTCTTATTCTTATGCCTTCTTCGACAGATCTTGTAGCTTCAGTAGGCGACGTTGATATAACGTATACGTGTAGCCTAGCCACCGATCCCGGTTTGATTAACATGCATGCCTCTTCTATGAAGTTAAGGCTAGCCGTGGGATGATTCATTATAATCCGGTCAAAGACTGGTTCGAGAGCTCTTGGCAGGAGCTTAGCGTCGGCTCTCATTACGCATATTTGGCCTCGAAGCTTGTTGATCTCGGCATTTTTTGCTGCTAGGTAAGCCGCGTAGGGGTTTATGTCGACGGCTACTATCCTAGCTTCTCTTAAGTGTGCTATGTGAACTGCGAAGCCTCCTACACCCGTGAACATGTCTAGAACATTCTCTCTGTGACTCACCTGTTCCGCTATTCTTCTATGCTCGAAGGACAGGCGGGGATTATAGTATGCTTTAGCCACGTCGACTCTAAATCGGAGCCCGTATTCTTTAGCCGTAGTCTCGGTCCTCCTCTCCCCCGCTATGTGAATAAGCTTTGGCAACCTGTAGGGGCCATGAGTCCCGACTTTTAGCCAAGCGGACCTCGCTATGCCTCTATTTATCAGCTCTTCCGCGTAACTCACAAGCTTATCGATATCGAATCCTTCTCTTGGGTTGAAGACTATTATATCTCCAACAAGCCAATAGCCGGGAAGATCTAGCTCTCGAGGACTTGGCGGACCCGTTGCCATTCTCTTGAAAGTAGAGACGCAGGGCTCAGCCTTGATTCCGGCATCGGCTAGGATAGAGAGTGAAGCATCGAGGTCGGTGACCGGGAAGAGTACACGGCCACTACTCCTGCTAGCCTTTAAGCCATAGGCTAGATAGCCCCTACTCTTCAGTATCCTCCTAGCCTTCTCTGCCTCTTTCAGCTCTACTGCAACGCATGGGGACTCAGCCACTGACCATTCACCGTTCAAGGGCTTGTGCCAGCTTGCTAAGCGAGATCTCAGCAAGAGCCACGGGGTACTTGAAGCCTAGCTTAGTGAGTATACCTGGATTTACATCGCCGAGCCAGGCTACATCACCTACTGCTGGGTTCACAAGCTTTGCCGCGCGGCCTGGGAGGAATATCGTGGATTCTAGGGGTTCCGCCTTGAAGTCAACCCCCAGTATCCTGAGGATAGCATATACGGGGGCTTGCACGTCCTCGAAGCTTACGGAATTGTCCATGATAGCTATTCCCATCCTTAAGTCCTCCACTATGCCATCCTCCGACTTAAAGGCCACCTCGCCTACCTCGAATATTTTAACAGGCTTCTCAGCATGTTGGTTGGCGGCCAGTACCTGTAGCAGGGTAGCGGCTATACTAGGCCGCAGAACGCTATACTCTTCTTGCACCGGGTTCTCTATCCTAATAGCCTCGTTTGCTAGGCCGAGTGCTTCTATTACTCGTGGGCTTGTTAGAATAAGTTGAAGTACCTCGGTAAAGCCGAAGCCCAGTGCGAGTAGACGTATCTTCCTGGCGAGCTTGACCTCGGGAAGTAGCCTTCCCCTTAACGATGGGGGAGGCTCATACCTAAATCCAAGGTTTGAGATACCTTTCATCATAGCAATGTCTTCGATGAGGTCTATAGGCCCCAAGACATCGACGCGGAAGGGTGGGACCTCGACCTCGACTAAGTCACCGCTTATAGCCTCAGCTTGATGCCTAGCACGTAGGAGGAGTTCCTCAACCTCCTCGGACTCAAGATCGACTCCAAGCACTCTTGAGGCCTCGGCCACTGACAACTCTAAGCTCTTGGTTTCAAGTCTCGGGTACCTGGAAGCTTCTTCCTCGCTACCCTCAGGCATGATTGTAATAGTGCTTATGACGGCTCCGGGCCTCTCAGCCAAGTTAGAGACTATTATGTCTAGAACCCTTGAAACTAGCTCTGGATCCGTGCCTGTCACGTCAATGAAAATATGCGAGGTCCCCGGTTCTATAGCAGTGTAGTTAGCGTTTATTACGGGAGGCATAGCTATAACCTTCCCACCCACCATTAGGAATGGGTGCTTACCTTCCCTTAGGGAGATCTCACCGTACTCCCTCCCCTGTTTCGTTGAAGTCAGCACCTCTGAGGCCTTGATTTCAGCATCGCTCCCTAGAGGTGCGAATACGACATTATCTACGGGGAGAAATACGTATTCTATCTCCACGGTCTCGCCGCCGGCAAGCCTCTGAAGTTTATCAAAGTCGTGTAGACCTATTGCTATCTTTCTCCTCTTCCTACCCATACTGTCGTGGAGCTTCTCCTGGAACTGGATAAGTTCCTCTAGAAAGTCCTCGTCGACGTTAACATTGTTTACGACTGCAGCGGCCACGTATGGTCTTGTAGGCACCTTCGACACTTTCAGTACTACATTACTCTCCATTAACGGCGGTCTTTTGTAGCCAAGCTCCTCTCCAAGGAACCCTTTAAGAGCGCGTGCTATGCCTTCACCAAGATACATGTCAGGCCTGTCCGGGTTGACTTCTATGTAGTAGTATTTCTCGTCTTCCTCGACCTCTGCTTTGAGGTTGAAGAGCGCCTCCTTTAACTCGTCTTCACTGACGCCTTCCACGAGAGAGTGTAGCCTCGTCTTCTTTATTCTGATCACCGGCATGATATACACCTCACAAGTACTCTTTGAATGACTTGAGCTTCACCACGTCTCTTGTGTAAAGTTCTCGGATATCGGTTATGCCATAGTATGCGGCGGCAAGCCTCTCTATACCCATACCCCACGCACCCACGGGGTAGTCTATGCCAGCCATTTCGAGGACCTCGGGCCTGAAGAGGCCTGCACCGAAGAGTTCTATCCACTGCCCATTGGGTAGCCGGGCATAGCCCTCTACGCTGGGCTCAGTGAACGGGAAGTATGCAGGCTTAAACTTGATCTCCAGCCCAACCCTTTCAGCGAACTCTTTTAGTGTGCCCAGGAGATCCCTGAAAGTGTAGCCGCCCCAACCCTCGATGCCGTCGAGTTGGTGGAACTCAGGTAGGTGCCTGGCATCGGCGGGATCCCGCCTGAAGACCCTGCCTATTGTAAAGTACCTCATAGGCTTCTCAGGAGGCTTACCGTGGATTACCCCCGAGAGCACCCTCGCGCTTACACTCGTCATCTGACTCCTCATAACCCTCCTCCTAGCTATGTCGCTGCTCCACGCATATCCCCAGCCTCGCCTATGAACTTCGCTCGCCCTCGCGGCTATCTCGGCAATTCGCTCGTCAAGCGTCGCTGGGGGGAGGTCGGGCCTCAGGGTGTCATGAATCTCCCTTGCCGGGTGGTCTTGCGCCTGGAAGAGCAGGTCGAAGTTGAAGAGTTCAAGTTCGATGAGGGGACCCTTAACCTCTATGAAGCCCATCTCCTTCATGATATCCCTTATTTCCTCGATGAAGACTTGGAGGAAGTGTAGGCGCGCCGGATACACTCTGGGCGGCTCGGCGGCTATATTATACTTGGCAAGCTGTACCTTGGCCCATGAACCATCAGAGAGCATGGACGCGGTTATCTTACCCACGCCCACCACTATATTATCTAGTATCTTGTGGGGGTCGAGGAGTACCTTTATCCACTTCTCCCTAAGCTCCTCCTCAGCGATCAACCTACGCTTCAGAAGCTCGGAGAGAGCCTCCTGGTCCGAAGGTTGCCTTCCCTCGGCCACGTCCGTTAGAACCCTCTTCCTCCTCTCAATCCTCTTCTTGGCCTCGTTAGCGTCGCCAGCTAGCTTAACCCTCTTGATGCCACTCTGCTCTATAACCCTAACAAGCCCTGCAAGACCCCTCATCGCCGCTGCAAGCCTCTGGCTTCCAAGCACCCTCGAGGCCTCGGTAACAGGCACAGAGCCACCATGCCGCTCTAGGAGGGAGAGCAGCTCCTCCTCAGGGAGCCCCCTTTGAAGCGCCTCAACACCTTTGTCAGTCAGCTTGTACCTCTTGGTCTTCCTGGTCTCGACCAAGGCGATGTTCTTGGACGCGAGGAGTTCTGCGAGGCTGGCCAGCGTGGACTCAGGGACCTCCAGGATCTCGGCAGCCTTTTTGAGGGGGCCCTCTCTGAAGCCCTTCTCTCTTATCTTCTTTAATAACTGGTACTCGCCGTCGCTCACTACTATTTTGCCTTCAGCCAAGCTAGCGCTGCACCCCTACCTAGAACCCCCAGCCTGGGAGGCCCTGGTGCAGGAGAAGGAAATAAATTGAGTGAAGAGGCCCTACCATCCATCCAACCCGGGTGGAGGTGCAGGCCATGCCAGGTGGGGACTTGATAGAATACCAGGACTTTGCCAAGGTCGACTTGAGGGTTGGCAAGGTTATTTCAGCCGAAAGAGTGCAGGGTAGTAAGAAGCTAATCAAGCTCATAGTTGACCTTGGGGGGGAGCAGAGGCAGATATTGGCGGGCTTAGCTCCGTGGTACAAGCCTGAGGAGTTCATAGGCAAGTATGTTATAGTTGTTGCAAACCTCAAGCCCAAGAGGATGATGGGCCTAGAGAGTCAGGGGATGATACTGGCCACTTGCGGCGAGGACTCCAAGCCGGCTCTTCTCACGGTGGAGGGCGAAGCTAAGCCTGGGGAGAAGGTGTGTTAAGAAAGAGCCCTCGCAGCCTCGCCGCTTTGCGGCGTCTGGCTCGCCGCCTGCTCTGTAAGTATGAATGCAAGGTATTCGCCTTCGCCTAACGGCATTACGTGGGCTTCGCCCCACTCCCATTGAAGCTTTAGTACAGGCCTCCTGCTAGCTACAGCCTTACCGGCCGCCTCGGCAGCTCTCCCGAGGAACTTGACCAGCTCAACCATAGCATTCTCTGTGATGGGGTCCCCAAGCCTTGGAGCTACGCTTCCCCCTAAACTGTCTACTCTCACAACGTATAGTTGGGCCAAGACTCCGCACCCCCTACGTGTCTATTACCTGCTGGGGAATCTAACGGGGGATCCCCTAGGTGACACCTGAGTATCAACGCCCTAGTCGGGTGGAGGCGTAGTGGCTAGAGTCGCTTATGCTAGGGCGGACTGTTTGTGCAAGGCGGTTGAGGTAATAGTTAGGGCCTGCGAGGACCTATCGTACATCGACTATGAACGCGTATATTGCGTGGCTAGCAAGGGTTCCAAGTCGAGGGCTCTAGCCCGCATCCACGGGTTAAGTATAGCATGGACTATTGTCGGTGTTGGCCCAGCTTACCTAATTGAAGTGATAAGCGAGAGGTTTACGAGGCTAACGCCGAAAGAGAAGCTAGAAGTCGTAATCCACGAACTGCTCCACATACCAAGAACATTCAGCGGAGCCCTCAGGCCACACGGGAGACTAGTTAACAATAGATCAGTCAGAAGGATTGTGAAATGCCTCGAGTCTAAGGGGGCAGCTAATATTGCCGAGAGCCTCCTAGAGGCTTGCCCGTAGTTAGTAATATTCGCTTCAGGGCGCTATAAACAATCCCTGGGCCCCGGGGCGGCGGTGGCGAGCCAACACCTAGGGAGACCCGGCGAGGGGTGACCGGT
>JALURD010000210.1 GCA_027057815.1 Acidilobaceae archaeon
GAGGAGAGGACTACCTCCGCTGGAGGATAACCTCAGTCATAGAGAAGCACGCCGCCAGGAAGCCCCCACTACCCGAGTGCGGGACCTCGACCCGCCGTTAACACCTCCACTCTACCTGTTATAGGTACCAGGCCCCAGGAGTGTGTAGCGGTGCCTGTGAAGAGCACGGGGGTCCTGAGGCCCCGTCGGGGGCGCCGATGAGGAGGGCGTCCTAGGCTGAGGATTCCTCCTGCTTAATCCGGGTCATCCTATGCCTTGCATTAGAGCTTGGATGGGTGAATGTAGCGGAGGCCCTTAACCCTCTTATACGCCTCGTCATAGCTAGCGATCGCTTCTCCTTCCACTATGGCTACCGCTGCATGCAGTGAGTCGAAGTAGGAGAGACCGTACTTGTCACGCAGCCGCCATGCCACGAGTAAATGCCTGGGGGCGGGTTTCACTACCTTGATATTATAGAATTCCAGGAGCTGTGCGAGGCCCTCGTAATAGTCGGGGATCACGACCTCGATTCTATTCGATCTTATTAATAGGTCTAGCTCAACCAATGTGTAAGGGGACAACTTTAGTTCCCCGGCTCTTCTTTGTAGGATCTTGGCTGCTTCCTCGTGTCTCTTATCTTCAGGCGACGATAAAGCAAGGATATAGTCTGTCTCCACTATGACCATCTCTCGTCAAGCCCCTTGAACGCTTCCTCTTCAGCCGCCCTTCTGAGGCTCCTGATCTCGCTTGCAACGTCTCTCGTGCCCTTCACTACACTGGCGATGAGAAGGTGTAGGGGATCGCGGATTGGTATGATGACTATTTTGTCCTTCTCCACTCTGATTTTAACCATGTTCTTGATGCCAAGCCTATCCCTTATCTCTTTAGGTATCAGTATCCTCCCTTTATCGTCGACTCTCGCCATTATCTCCAAGTTCCCACCATTATGGAGTGGGAGGTGGGAGCGTTAAAATCGTTGCCTCGATCAGGTTAGGTTTGCCACGCGATCAACGTGATAGAAGCGATTTAATCTTCGAGTGGAACCTCTTCCACCACTCCATTGCAGCACCGGGGTCTCGTGCTATCCTGTCCGCCCACTCCGTGTTCCCTACCTCGGCTGCTATCGATGCGACTAGGTCCACTGTCTTCCTGGACTCCCAGGGGACAGGCTCGGCTCCGGCCTTCTCCTGGTAGGCGACTATCTCCCTGTACATTTCCTTGGCGTGGCTGGGCGGGTCTAGGGGGATCCCGGCCTTCTCGTATAGGCCGTGTAGGAGCGCCTCGGCCCAGCCCCTGTGGAACCTGCATATGCCCGCGTTGTCTATCGCGTACTCCCACGCGGCCCTCTTCAGGCTAGTCTCAGCGTAGTCCTCGGGCTCCATGAACGTGGGTGCGTAGTTGGTCCAGTACCTGCCGAGCACGTAGAGCGGGGCGACGAGGCCTGGGCTCCAGTAGTAGTTCGGAGTCATGTACCAGTCACCGCCGAACGCCGCGTATACCGCGAGGTCCCTCGGAAGGTACCCGCCTGGGCCCTCGCCGGCCTCCTTCTCAAGCTCCAGAGCGGCCCGCCTGATGCCCTTGCCCGCTATGAGGGATCCCAGCCTCCCCCGGGAGTAGGCTATGTCCCTGAGGAGAGCCTCGGCTAGGGCCGCGTTCCTCTCACTGTCAACCCTCGGGTCCAGCGTGAGTGGGTCGAGCCTGGGCGCCGCTGCCAGGCCCGCCTCGCTGGGGTGGAGTAGCCCCCTGGACACCATGTCGAAGACCCAGGCGACCTCATGACCCGCCTCTATAGCGTCTAGGCCCAGGCTGTCCACTAGCTCCACGAGCCTCGCGGCCTTCTCCAGCTCCAGGACTCCAATGAGTGGGCCCATGCCCTGGAACGGCTCGTAGTCTACCTTCACGCCCCTCCATATCTTCTTGCACGCCACGGGGCAGGGCTCGCCGCAGGTCCTCCACTTACCCGCCGGGCTCCCCTTGAACACCTCCTCCTGGAAGGGCTTCCAGAAGTACTCCATAACCAGCTCGTGGAGCCTCATCCTCACGGTGTGGCTGTAGTATATCGTGTTGTAGGCTAGGCAGGGGACTAGCTCCCTGTAGACTACGTAGTTCACCCCAAAGGTGCCTCCGGTTCCGAGTTTGGGGTCGAACCTGTACTTCTTAGTCTTCGCTATAACCGCTTGTGGGTAGGGGGATCCCAGCGTCTCCCTCGCCAGGGAGTCCACTGTAGCCTTGTCGAGGAGGCCGCTGGGCCTCTTGGGGGATCCCGCGCCACCCATGATTATGGCTGCGACCCTGTGAGCCTGGAAGAGCACGCTGCCCCCGCCGCCCCTGGCCGCCGAGTCCATGACCGGGGTGAACCTCCCAGCCTCTATGGGGATCGAGAAGACTCCACCGTGTATCGTATACGCCGCCGCTGGGCCGACGGTGAGGATCCTCCACTCCCCCCTCGACAGCAGGTCCTTGTACCTGGCCGCGAGCAGCTCGTGCATCCTGTGGACTCCGAAGCGCCGGGGCTCCCCCTCCCTGAAGGCCTCCCTCACGATCCTCGATAGGCCCGGGGCCACCTGGTCTAGGACCCTCTCTGCTCTCCTTGCTCCCACGGTGGCCACTTTATCCCCCTCTCCCTCCTCCAACGGGCCAGCTCTTCAGCCCTTCTCGCCCACCACTCGGCATCGTCCAAGGTGGCCCTCCTCGCCTCCCTAATCAACTCCGTGAGTCTTGGCTTGGGCGCCTCGATGGCCATTGTCGGCTTTGCGAGTGGCCCCAGTGCCAGCAGCGCCTCTAGGAACCTGAATATGGTGTTTAGCACCTCTCCCCTTAGGAA
>JALURD010000211.1 GCA_027057815.1 Acidilobaceae archaeon
TCTCCAAACACACCTTAGATTTTCCTAAGGCGCCCCCACGATCCATCTAGTGATTTCACTTATGTTGAACAACCTAAACTTACGCCCATCAAGAATCCTAAATAAGCTCTTTATGCTATCGTCGTCTCTCCTCCTTCTAAACGCCAGCAATAAAATCCAGATATATCTCATGGCCTTCACCTAAACTTCAACCTTTCTAGCTACGGCTGGCAAGCTTGGCAGCCTTTCCTTTCTCTAACTTATATTCTTCGCGAAGCGCCTCCTCTAACGCCTTCCTAGCCTTTGGGAAGCCTTTACGCGGGCTACCCTTAAGGGCCTGACATTCTCCTGTTTATTGTGACGGACCTGCCTGCATTCCTGCTCTAATCTCTTTATGTGTCTCATCCATAGCAGGTTAGATATTGCAAATCCCATCGCGAAAGACGCTATAATAATATTTAATAATGCTGTAAGACTAAGAGCTATTGCTCGTCACCCTATCCTACTTAGTATTGTTTTAATAAAAATAAAAAGGGTTATAGTAGGCGTATTGCGCTTGCGTCCGCTTTGACCCTGACCTTCACCTTCACTCTGGCTTCCCTGCCGGTGGTTCTCTCGACTACTAGCCTTGTAGAGTGGAGTGTTTCCTCCTCTATCTCGTACGTCTTGTCTCCGGTGAATTCTGCGCGGAAGCCTGATGAGTCTGCGTCTACGTCGATCCAGTACTCGCCGTCCTCCGCGGGGGTGGCGTAGACCTTGACTGCTGAGGAGTCTAGCTTAGCGTAGACTCCTCCTCCCCTTGCTAGGGTTATCTCCGCCCTGACGCCGCTGGAGTCGGCCTTGACGCTTAGGTAGTCTAGGGGTCTGCTCCTGGCCTCGACTCTCACGTTGCTGGAGTCGGCGATGATCCCGACTGCCCTGAGTGGGGCCTCCACCCTCACATTGGCAGCCTCGGCTATGATCCTCGCGATCTTCTTGTCCTCCCGCTCTTCTATGTGGAGCCTGACTTCGCCCCGGGATCCCTTGTAGCCTGTGACCCTGACCCTGCCGGGCGGGCCGTCCTGGACCCTAACGTTGCTGGCGTCCGCATTCACTGCTAGCACGACAGGCTCATCAACTGTTTCCTCCATTTCTACTTTGACTGTGCCGCCGCGCCAGACGCCTGTGGCCGCGCTCACGGCCTCAGCTATGGCTTCACTTAACGCGGAGGTCACCTCAGAGACCACTTCCCCTACTATCTCGCCTATCTCGTACACGTCGCCCACGCCGCGCGTCCTAGCCCTGACCCTCTCCCTAATCCTTTCTCTCACCCGTTACCACCTCCTCCCACAAACCTTCCGCGTCCCCGGGGGCGCCCGAATGCTAGCCGGGCAAGCTCCACCGGCCCCGGGATCCTGAGCTGCGAGACGGCGTCATCATACTCCCTAGCGAGCTCCCTGGCCAGGCTCTGTGGGAGGCTTCTCACCTTCACCCGAAACTTCAACTTGTTAGAAGCCCTCCATGCCTTCAGTCTCAGGTAGAGTGTGAAGTATAGTCCCACGAGTCTAGCAACCATGATTATAGCCCTAGCCGTTAGAGCCGCCAGCCTCGCTAGCGTCCTTGTCGCTTGCAAGCTTTATCACCATCCTCCTGCCCCTCCTGTTAACCTCCACTATCCCAAGCTCCTCCAGCCTCCTGAGCCTCTCCCTAATCACGCTCCTGGAGGCTGTGCCCCTGAGCCTCCTAACCTCCCTCTCCAGGCCCCTCAGAGTCATCGGGCCGTTCACTGCGAGGGCCTCAACTATGGCCTTTGTTATCCCGTCGCTCACTATCTCCCTGTCAGCCCTCGAAAGGGCCTCCGCAACCCTCCTGGCAGCCGCGACGGCCTCCTGGACTGGGGCTGCGAATGCCAGGGCTATCTCAACGCTCAGCCTGGCCTCCTCGCCAGCGGCTCCCGTGAGCCTCTCGAGCCTCTCCAATCTCTCAAGTACCATCGCCAGCATTTCCTCTATCCTCCTCAGCCTCTCCTCGAGGCTCACACTTCAGGCGCCCCCGGGGGAGGAGGCTAGGGGTCCCTCGGGCCAGCGTTACTCTCCGCGCTTGCCCTCCTCCAGGACCTCCTTCCTGATGGCCCTGGTAAGTAGGCCCATGAGGTTGAAGGATTCAACCCTTGTCTTGAAGTACTCCCTTGTCATCTCTGCGGCCATGTCCTCGGGCATGCCGCTCTCCCTGAGCTTCTTGTAGAACGCCGCCACCTCCTCGCCCAGCTTCGATCCATCCATGGCTGAGAGCAGCGTATTGAACAGCTTCTCGAGTGGCTCCTTCAGCTCCTTGAGGAAGTCGGAGATCGCGCTCAGGACCTCCCTCAGTTCCTCGACGTCACTCTTCTCCTCATACTCCCTGGAGCTGGAGGACCTAACCTCAACCTCTACAGCCTCAGAGGCTCCGGGGGCTGGCTCCTCCTCGACCAGCCTCCTGGCCTCCTCCCTCTTATCCTCGCTCATCCCAGTACTCACCACGCTCTACTCGCTAAGTCTAAGTGGAGTGGTCTAGGGTATTCACCCTTACCTAATCAGAGTGGACCAAGGACAGTCCTTGAGCGGCCCGTCTGTGCGCGTAATAACGCGGGCCGCGGATGTAAGGTGGCGCAAGGCCTCCACCTTATCACCCAGTATCCTATAAGCCGCCTAGCTCCCGGTGAAGGGTTGGCAGGGGATGGATTCTAGGCAGGCGCCAGGATTGGGTGTTAAGCTCTCGCTAGCCGTTGCAGGCTTCGCCGGGCTAATGGACACCGCGTTCCTCCTGGGGGTGATAGCTGCGTA
>JALURD010000212.1 GCA_027057815.1 Acidilobaceae archaeon
GTGCGGGGGTGCCCGACCCCTTTGGCCAGGCTCGGGCACCCCCGCACCAATCAACCACCAAAACCCCAAAGGGGGTATAAGGGTTACCGCGCCGTTCGGCCTAGTAATTGTTGCGGTTGTATTCTCGTAGTCTATGGTTTTAGTGTTAAGTCTGGGTTGTCACTTAGAGTGTAAGAGCCTGCACTGTCAAAGGATTTAGCTCTCATCCCTCTAAAGAATTCCTGTTTTTGGAGGGCGGTGAGGAGCTGGGCCCTTGCGGGGCTGGGCCGATGGGTGCGGAAGTTTTCGCGCTCCGAGCCCTAGGGGCCAGTGATGAGGCGGTTACCCGGTCCGTAGTGGTGGGGAGCCTAGTCCAGGCCGAGGCCGCGGACTGAGGCTGGAATGCCTTAGTGGCTGGCGGCGTTCTCTTCCAGCCATCCCTTCTGGAGCGGGTGGTGGCATGCTACCTTCCTGCCATTGGCCTGCTCGAGCTTAGGCTCCTCGCGTCTGCACTTCTCGGTGGCGAATGGGCACCTGGGGTGGAACCTGCATCCTGGGGGCGGGTTCCTCGGGTCTGCTATCTCCCCCTTGACCTCTAGCCTCTTCCTCCTCCTCATCCTGATGCTTGGGGCAGCGGTGACTAGAGCTGCCGTGTAGGGGTGTCTTGGGTCCTTTAGCACCTCCTCTACGGGGCCTTCCTCCACGATCTTGCCCAGGTACATCACGGCTACACGGTCCGCTATGAGCCGGGCTACTGAGAGGTCGTGGGTTATGAATATCATGGCTAAGCCCCTCTCCTTTTGGAAGCTTTTGAGGAGTTCGAGTATGGAGGCTCTCATAGACACGTCTATCATGGACACGGGCTCGTCTGCAATGACTAGCTCAGGCTCCAGTATCATAGCTCTGGCTATGACGACCCTCTGCCTCTGCCCCCCGCTAAGCTGGGCGGGTATTCTTGAGTAGAAGTCCTCGGCTGGCGTGAGACCAACCCTTTCAAGCATTTCAAGGGCTCGCTCTCTGGCTTCTTTTTTGTCCGCCAGGCCGTGGACGATAAGGGGCTCAGCTATCGCCTCGCCAACGGGCATGCGGGGGTTAAGGCTTGCGTAGGGGTCCTGGTATATCATCTGCATCCTCGGCCTCAGCTTCCTAAGCTTCTTCTCAGGCAGGTGAGTTATGTCGGCTCCGTTGAATACTATCCTGCCTTCGTCGGGTTCTAGGAGCCTCAGCACGAGTCTGCCTGTTGTAGTTTTACCGCTGCCCGACTCGCCGACAAGCGCTAGCGTCTCCCCCCTCCTAAGGCTGAAGCTAACCCCGTCAACAGCCTTGACTACAGTCTTAGGGCCGCCCAGGATCCCTCCTCCCTGAACGAAGTACTTCCTGAGCCCTTCGACTTCCAAGATCAGGCTTCCAGCCACAGCTCCTCACCCATGCAGGTGGCACGCTACAACCCTGCCGTTGATGATTGTGACGCGTGGCTCCTTCTCCCGGCAGACGGGCTTTGCTAAGGGACACCTGGGGTGGAAGGGGCAACCCGTCGGGGGATCCCTCAGGTCCGGCGGGTTCCCCGGGATCCCCTTGATCTCCCTGGGGCCCCAAAGGTCTGGAGCGCTGGCGAGCAGCGCCTCTGTGTAGGGGTGAAGAGGGTCCTCAACGATCTCGTCCACCCTCCCGTACTCGACAAGCTTACCCGCGTACATAACCGCTATCCTGTCACTCCTCTCCGCCGCCAAGGCGATGTCGTGGGTGATGAGGAGGACGCTCATACCCATCTTTCTCCTTAACTCGTCTATTAAATCCATGATCTTAGCCTGGACTATGACGTCGAGCGCGGTCGTCGGCTCATCTGCTATCAAGAGCTTTGGCTTCAGGGCTATTGCAGCGGCTATTAGCACCCTCTGCCTCTGCCCCCCGCTAAGCTGGTGTGGGTAATACTCCACCCTGTCGCCTGGGACACCCACGGCCTCCAAGGCCTCCCTGGCCATCATCCTAGCCTCTTCCCTATCATCGGTGACGCCATGCTCTAGGTAGACGTCCGCTATCTGGTCTCCAACCTTCCTCAAGGGGTCAAGGGCAGTCATAGGGTCCTGGAAGACCATGCCAATCATTGAGCCTCTAATCTTCCTGAGCTCCTCCCTCTCAAGTCTTGTGAGGTCAATGCCGTCCAGAACTATGCTGCCGCCGACAACTCTCCCTGGAGGAGGGACTAGACCCATTATAGCTAAGGCAAGGGTGCTCTTACCGCTACCAGACTCGCCAACGACGCTGACCCAGTCACCCTTGTACACGTCCATAGATACGTTATCAACCGCTCTAACTGGCCCAGTGAGAGTGTAGTAGTAGACCTTCAAGCCTCTTATGGATAAGAGAATGTCTCCCACTGTGCATCACCTCTCAGTCCTAATGGCGAACCTTTCCCCGAGGCCCTCGCCTATCAACGCGAAGCCCAGGGCTAGTAGTGTGATTGCAAGGCCAGGGAAGAGTGTTGTCCACCAGACTCCGTCGTCGAGGTCCCGGAGTCCGTATCTGAGATCTAAGCCCCAGTCCGGCTGAGGGTAAGAGACTGTCAAGCCGAAGAATGCAAGGCCTGCTTCCGTTAGTATTGCGTCGGTCGCTGCGAGGCCGAATACTGCTAGGATTGTGGGGGCTACGTTGGGGAGGATATGCTTGATCATTATGATTCTATCGGGATAGCCTAGGGCCCTCGCCGCCTCCACGAATAGCTCCTCCCTAAGCTCTAGTACCTGGCCTCTCACCATTCTGAAGAATGTTGGAACGTAGACGACGCTTAGAG
>JALURD010000213.1 GCA_027057815.1 Acidilobaceae archaeon
CCCTGGGCTCAGGGGCTGGCGCTAGTAGCCGGGCGAGCTTCCACCTTGCATGCCTTGCCGTCCACCTGAGCAGGCCCGCAGAGAGTGCCTTCAAGTCCTCCACTTGCTCCTTGAACTCTACCTTAACCGGTAATACCGTACAACCGGTAATGTCGCTCGTGAGAACGCTAGCTGGACGTATCATTAAGGCCTTCCTAGCCTCCACTTCTACATGATTCCAAAAGTATGCATCTAGCCCGTAGACTTTACCTGAGATCTCTACGAGGTGATGCGGTACTGCAATCGTGAACTTATCCTCTTGCCGCCTACCCGGCATTCCGCATGTTTCCCCCTGAATGCTTTAATATAACCCCCATTATTGAGTTTATGAGAGCCCACGGTGAGGGGTGGGCTCTTGAGTAGGAGGTTCAGGAGGGGCATCTCATCTACCCAGGCCGCGATCGCTGCAATTGTCATCATAATAATTCTAGTCGGGATAGCATACTACGCAACTAGGGGTGGAGGCGGAGCCGCAGAGACCACTACTCCCACTACTACAATCCCAGCAGCTACAACTACTCCACCAGCTGCTACTACGCCTACAACGACGGCAACGTCCACGCCAACCACTACGCCCACCACTACAACCACTACGCCCCCAGCGACTACTACTGAGACTATGGCTGGCCCCAAAGCTCTAGTAATCGAGACAAGTAAGGCTTACGTAGTAGTAGGCCCCAAGGGAGCCACAGTTCCTCAGCTACCTACCGATAAACCTATAATAGCCGTGGCCTATGTGGTTGACGAGAAGGCTACTAAGCCGAAGGAGGAGTCCATGGCCTTCGTCAACATAGACCCAGCATTCTATAGAAACTACACAGTCGACGCTCTAATAATCGCTGCAAGGAAGGCCACCGACCCGTTCATAAGGGAGCAGCTTTACGAGGCCATCTACAAGCTCAGCAACTACGAGGTACCCATACTATGGCTAGGCCAGTATAAGCTCGTGAGAGTCTACTGGGACTGGCTACAGGGCAGGTACTACCACCCAACCCTGGCGGAGAGGTATGACTTACTCTGGGAGGACCCCAACGCGCCATCCAGACCTCTCGGCATAGGCAACTACGTGAACGATGCGTCGACGTATGTGATAGTGACTCACGGCTGGCCGGACACTTTCGATCCGGCTGCTGACTACGAGACGTTCGGGTGGGCTATCTGGCACAACATAGGCGACACCCTGGTCACCTACTGGAAGGAGGACACCAAGAATGTACAGCCAGACCTAGCAGTGGCCTGGGCTCACAATGAGGATGGAACCGAGTGGTACTTCGTCGTAAGGGCTGGAGTTAAGGCTTATGACCCATGGCATGACAAGGTTTACGACATAACAGCGGTTGACGTACTCTTCAGCATCTGGAGGGTAGCCAGGCTAGGACTAGATCCGAGCTGGATGATAACGGAGTTCGTAGACGTGAACGCTAGCAGCGTCCTGAGCGAGGACGAGTTCAACCAGCTACTAGCTAGCGGCAACCTAGTCGCCGAGTTCAACGGCCAGGTGACTAAGCCGAAGAGCCTAAGCGAGCTACTCCAGTTCTTCGGCTACACGGGCGAGACCGCTGGTGTAGTGAAGATCAAGCTAACACAGCCCTACGGTGCTATACTCAGCATACTCGCCGACCCCTTCGTGAGCGTAATCCCGATGCAGTACGTGTTCGACTACTCAGAGGGCCTTCAGGGCAAGTACCAGGAGGCTCTGCAGGCCAGTGACTACGGTAAGAATCCATCTGCGTGGGCCGCATATATAAAACCAGGAAACCAAGATCCAAGCCACATACTCCTGAACCAGTACCCGGTTGGCACCGGGCCATATTATGTGAAGGAGTACCAGCAGGGGTCCTACATAGTCCTAGAGTACAACCCATACTACTGGAATAAGACGCTCTGGAACCAGGCACCATACGGCCAAAATGGTGTGCCCAGCCATAAGACTGTCATCTACCTCATAAACGATGACGCAAACGCTAGGATATCAATACTAACAAGCGGTGACGCTGATACAGGAGCTATACCACTAGATAGACTTGAAGACGTAAAGGGTACACCATACCCAGGTACCAATTTCAAGGTAAAAGTTGAAACGGGCGAACTAGAACCAACCATAGTATTCATAGTTTTGAACACGATGAAGCCACCATTCGACAATGTTTACGTTAGGCAGGCACTCATGTACGCCATACCATTTGAACAAATTAAAAACGATGTTTACAGTGGATTCATCGAGAGGTTATACGGCGTAATACCCGCAGGCTTCCCTGGCCATAATGACGACTTAGTAATCAAGTACACCTTTGACCTAAACAAGGCCTTCGAGCTAATTCAGAAGGCAGGCATAGACCCAACCCAGTACAAGATCGAGATATGGTACAATGCTGGCAACACACAGAGAGAGAAAATAGCTAACTACCTCCAAACACTATGGGGTCAGCTAGGCTTCCAGGTGACAATTAGAGCCCTAGAATGGCCAACATTACTGGACAAGACCGAGAAAGGCGAGTTCGATGTTTACATCATAGGATGGGCTCCAGACTACTTAGATCCAGACAATTATGCAGGACCAATGTTCTACGGGGGTACTAAGTTCAGCGTATTAGACTTCATAAAGACTACCAATCCTGACGAAGTAAAGGCGCTCTTCGCAGGAGGGTAAATCAAGCAGCGATTTACTTAGGGCACCATAAATAACTTTTCCCCATACTTTCTTTTCATAACATCCCTCTCCTTTTTCAAGCGCTTTGAAGCCATCCATGTAGCCAAGGAGCATAATTATCTATCGCCTAACACTAATTTGGTATGAACACGCTCCAAGAAGTCTCACTAGCGATGTTTCCGCCTAAACGGTGAGTGTAAAAGCCCCTATCATGCACATTATCCGGCATCGGCGGGTGCAGCCGGGTGGCTGAGCTCCGCAGATTTCTAGTGCGAAGACTGCTTACGTTCATCCCAACGCTAGTAGGCGTCACCTTCATTGTATTCGTTATCGCAGCGATTCTTCCGGCCGATCCCGCTAGGGTATGGGCGGGGGGAGAAAAAGCCAGTCCTGAAGTGGTTCAGAGGCTTATAGAAGAGTACCATCTAAACGATCCCATACCCGTTCAGTATTACTTCATTATGAAGAAGCTGTTCACTAACACTATGGTCAGCCCTGTGACCCACAGGTACATCTGGCAGGATCTAATGACATTCTTCCCAGTCACACTCCAGCTTACGCTTGTCGCGTTCTTCTTCATAATAGTTATAGGGATCCCCCTTGGCATCCTAGCTGCCCTCAAAAGGGACTCCCTCCTAGACACTATTGTCAGAATATTCGCCCTCATAGGAGTCTCAACGCCAATATTCTGGCTCGCTTACCTACTCATCTATGTGTTCTACGTTAAACTCCACTGGATAGTACTTGCTGGCACGCCTACTCCTCCATACAAGATTACTGGCGTCCCGCTCATAGACTCACTACTGAAGCTCGACTTCCAAACATTCGCGCAGATCATTAAGAGGTACTGGCTCCCAGGCTTCGTCCTCGGCTTTGCTGGCATAGGCGTTGTAGCGAGGATAGTGAGGAACAGCTTCCTAGACGCGTACAGTGCCGACTTCACAGAGTTCGCAATGGCTAGAGGCCTTACTAAACTAAGGATTTACAGGCACGTCCTGAGAAACGCTATGATACCAGTTGTAACAGTGCTCGGTTTAATGTTTGGCGGACTCCTGGCAGGGGCTCCCATCACCGAGACTATCTTCGGCCTGCCAGGCTTGGGCAAGTATATGCTGAATGCTATACGTCTCTTCGACTACCTGGCGCTGACAGGTTCAGTGTTCTTCGTCGGCCTCATCTACTTAGTAGCTAACCTGATTGTTGACATCCTCTACGCTGTTATAGATCCGAGGGTGAGGTACTGATGTCCGAGGAGGTCTATGAGAAGAAATTACTGGATAAATTCAGTGACGCGGTAATCGACGCCTTTGCCAGCCTAGCCGATAAGATTAGGCCGGGCTGGAAGAAGAGAAATAAGAGCAGGATCGATGAGTGGAAGCTCATGGCCTACGCTTTCAATAGGAGCCCTCCAGGCATTATCGGAGCTGTGCTCATAGTATCCTTCATCGTGCTAGCTATAGTTGGACCGTACCTCGCGCCGTTCAGCTATGACCTTCAGCTCACCTTCTTCGACCCTGACGCTAAGAGGGCGCCTCCAGGCACAGTCATCGAGATTAAGGGTAAGCTGGCAGAGGTGCTAGGAGTCAAACCCGGCAATTACACTCTAATCCTGGGAGCCGACGATCAGGGTAGAGACCTGCTCAGCAGGTTACTGTATGGTGCCAGAACAAGCCTGGTAATAGCAATCCTTGTCATGGCCGTTGGCCCATGGATAGGCATTATACTCGGCCTTATAGCAGGCTACTATGGCGGTAAGATAGACGAGCTTATCATGAGGATCACAGACGTTTTCCTGGCATTCCCGGGCCTAATACTTGCCATAGCCTTCTCCGCGGTCCTACCCCCAAGGATATCCGTCTTCCTCGACAATCACCCAGACGTGAGGGACTTCTTCCTAACATTATTCGCACTCAAACCTCAGCACGCCGGCCCTCTAGCGAGTCTGCTGGCTGTAGTCGTGGCACTCTGGATAGTATGGTGGCCCGGCTATGCAAGGCTAGTGAGGGGTATGACGCTAAGTGAGAGGGAGAACATCTACGTCGAGGCTGCGCGGGCCCTTGGGGTGCCTACCAGGTGGATCCTGCTAAGACACATATTACCCAACATACTAGGCCCAATCCTAGTCTATCTAACCCTCGACTTCGGAGGAGTCATTCTAACAGAGGCAGGCCTCAGCTTCCTTGGCCTTGGTGCAGTGCCGCCGATAGCGGACTGGGGCAGGATAATCTACGATGGGTCAAACTACTTCCCGAAGGACTGGTGGACTATCCTCTATCCTGGACTCGCGATCTTCCTGACAGTGCTAGGCTTCAACCTCGTCGGAGACACGCTGAGAGACGTGCTTGACCCGAAGACTAGGAGGAGCATAGAGTTTAAGGTTAAGAAGAAGAGGGAAGGGTGAGGGCGCATGGCTATCTGCGAGCCCATCATAGAGGTTAGAAACCTGAAGGTCAACTTCTATACTTACGCCGGGATAGTTAAGGCCATCGACGGCGTCTCATTCAAGATCTGCAGGGGCGAGACGTACTGCCTAGTCGGCGAGACTGGGTGCGGTAAGAGCGTCACTGCAAGGGCGTTGACTAAACTCATTAGGCCTCCTGGCAGGATAGAGGGTGGCGAAGTCATATACTACAGTGATGAGGGCCCTATAAACCTGCTTGAGCTAAACGAGGAGGAGCTGAGGAAGATAAGGGGTGCAGAGATAGCGTACGTCTTTCAGGATCCCACGTCAGCCCTTGACCCGTTATATACAGTAGGGTACCAGATCGCGGAGACCATGTACGAGCATGGCAGGGTCTCCAAGATAAAAGAGGGCATACTTAGAGCCGTCGAGGTTCTGAGGAACGTGCTCATGCCCGACCCTGAGAAAAGAGTCCACAGCTATCCTCATGAGCTGAGTGGTGGTATGAGGCAGAGGAGCGTAATAGGCATAGGGCTCAGCAACAAGCCTAAGCTACTGATAGCCGATGAGCCCACGACGGCCCTAGACGCCACGGTCCAGGCACAGCTCATGGACCTCTTGATGGACCTTAAGCGGAGAGAGAACCTTACAATCCTGCTCATAACTCACAACTTAGGCTTAGTAGCCGAGGTATGCGATAGAGTCGCAGTGATGTATGCCGGTAACATAGTGGAAGAAGCGCCAGTCGAGGAGTTATTCAGGAATCCCCTACACCCCTATACTAAGGCACTGCTCAGAGCCGTCCCCAACCCAAGGAAGAAGAGTGTAAGGCTAGAGTCGATCCCGGGAACAGTGCCCAACCTAATCAATCCACCGCCAGGATGCAGATTCCACCCTAGATGCCCTAGAGTCATGGACATCTGCAGAAGCAAGAAGCCCCCTGAGCTTTGGAGGGGTGATGACCACAGAGTTGCATGTTGGCTCTACGAGTAGCGGGGGTGATTGGGTGATGCCTTTAGTCGAGGTGAGAAATCTTAAAAAGTACTTCCCTGTGAAGGGACTACTAAGAGTTAAAGGGTACGTTAAAGCGGTTGACGGGGTTTCCTTTAACATAGAGAGAGGCACAACGTTAGGCCTTGTAGGCGAGTCCGGCAGCGGTAAAACTACTGTTGGAAAACTCATACTAAGACTTCTGGAGCCCACAAGCGGGTCAGTCTACTATGACGGTAAAGACGTATTCAAGCTTAAGGGAAAGGAGCTTAAGGAGTTTAGGAGGAAAGCTCAAATGGTCTTCCAGGATCCATACTCAAGCCTCAACCCCAGGATGACTGTGTTCCAGATAATAATGGAGCCTGTAAAAGTCCATAAAATAAAAGTCAGTGATCCGGAGTCCTTCGTAGTTAAGCTTCTATATAGGGTTGGCTTAAACGAGACACACCTTTACAGGTACCCACACGAGTTCAGCGGAGGGCAGAGGCAAAGGATAGCCATAGCGAGAGTCTTGGCTCTGAGGCCGGAGTTCATAGTATTAGACGAGCCCACTAGCGCGCTTGACGTTAGTGTCCAGGCTCAAATACTCGAGCTCCTGAAGGATCTACAAAGGGACTTCAATCTAACCTACCTATTCATAAGCCACGATCTCGGGGTAGTCAGATACATGAGTGATTACATAGCGGTAATGTACCTGGGCAAAATAGTAGAATATGGGCCCGCCGAGGAGGTATTTGAGAAACCACTCCACCCATACACGCAAGCCCTCTTCTCTGCAATCCCAATACCGGACCCTGTTGAGACACGGAGAAGGAAGAGGATCAAAGTGTCTGGAGAGCCTCCTAGCCCAATTAATCCGCCCCCTGGATGCAGATTCCACCCTAGATGCCCCATAACCAAGGACGTGTGCAGGCGCGAGGAGCCAAAACTGGAGGAGGTGGAGTCAGGCCACTATGTTGCCTGCTGGCTCGCACGATAGCTTCTATAAGCCCCCTCCTTAATCTAAACCTCTCTCGGTGCCTTTACTTTGAGTAACCGCTTAGAGAATGAGGTCAAGTACGAAGTCGACTGCAGCGTGTTGAATGATCTACTGGAGAGGCTCAGAGCCCTAGGGGCGAAGATAGAAGGCCCATTGAGGGAGGAGGACACCTACTATAATCACCCCTGCAGGGACTTCGCCTCCACGGATGAAGCCGTTAGAATTAGGGTTAGTAGCGGGAAAACGATCCTTACATACAAGGGGCCTAGGCTAGACTCGGGCCCCCTCAAGCGTCGAGTAGAGCTTGAAGCCCGCGTTGACGGCCCATTGCCTGAAATATTAGAGAAGCTGGGCTTCAGGAGAGTGGCTAATGTGGTAAAGGACCGCTTCTACGCCGAATACAATGATCACACGATTTCGTTGGATAAAGTTGAGGGTCTAGGGTGCTATATTGAGGTCGAAGGCCCGGATCCCGAGGGTATTGTTAGAGAATTGGGGATAATTGGTAGGCTAGTTGAGGAAACTTATCTTGAGTTGCTCCTCAAAAAGCTCGGGGAGGGTTAGCCCTTCGTCACGCCTATTGGCCTCATCCTCGCTACTAGCCTTCCAATGCCTACAGCGTGTGCTACTTGTGCCACTCTGTCCACGTCCTTGTACGCTTCTGGCATCTCTTCTACTACAGTAGCTCTGTTGCTTGCTCTGAGATAGATTCCCTGTCTTTCTAGGGACCTTATGACTTCGTGGTATGTCTTGCTCCTCTTAGCTGCCGCCCTGCTCATCCACCTACCTGCTCCGTGTGGCGCTGTGTACCAAGACTTCACGCCCTCAGGGACCCCGGCGAGTATGTAGCTAGCTGTGCCCATGCTACCGGGTATTAGCACCGGCTGTCCTACGTCCTGGTAGTCCTTTGGTACTTCAGGGTGGCCAGGCGGGAATGCTCTCGTGGCCCCCTTCCTGTGGATCACTAACTTCTTCCTTTTGCCGTCGACGTCGTACTCCTCTATCTTGGCTATGTTGTGGGCTACATCGTACACTATCCTCATGCCCAGCTGGTCTGGATCCTTATGGAACACTCTCTTGAAGCTCTCCCTGGTCCAGTGTGTGATCAGCTGCCTGTTCGTCCATGCGAAGTTGGCTGCCGCTGCCATAGCCTTCATGTAGTTCTGGGCCTCAGGACTATTGAAGGGTATGCTGGCCAACTCCCTGTCAGGCGGTATAGTGCCGTATTTCCTCATAGCCCTCTCCATTATAGCTAGGTAGTCGCTGGCAACCTGGTGGCCCAGACCCCTGCTGCCCGTGTGAATCATGACCACTATCTGACCCTCGAAGAGACCGTAGACTTTGGCTATCCTCTCATCGTATATCCTATCAACAACCTGAACCTCAAGGAAATGGTTGCCACTGCCAAGCGTGCCAAGCTGCTCGGATCCACGCCTCTTTGCCGTGTTGCTCACCTTGCTAGGATCGGCTAGCGTCCAGCTACCTCTCTCCTCTATATGGTCAGGGTCATCAGCCCAACCGTAACCCTTCGATACAGCCCACTCGACACCCTCAGAGAGAACCTTGTCGAGTTCTGAAAAGGAGAGTTTCAACTTGCCAGTGCTCCCGAGGCC
>JALURD010000214.1 GCA_027057815.1 Acidilobaceae archaeon
CCTACCCACTTGTCGGGCGCGTAGATGCCCGAGGAAGCTGGCTGGCCTTCGTGGCGTTCGTGGAAGAAGCCCTCGGGGAGGACTATGTCGGAGAAGTAGGCGGTCTCGTTCATGAATGGCGTCGAGTGTATGACCAGTTCGACCACGTCGGGGTTGCCTAGGAGCTTAGCCCAGAGTATGCCTCCCTGGTACGTCGCGAGCGGGTTGACGACTCTGCTGAAGTGGAGGTACATCTTGTCGGGTATCGGGAAGCCTCTCTCTCTCCAGTAGCTCTTCCACTCCTCATCGTACCACTTGAACACGTTGGGGTTGGTCGGGTCGTAGTGACCGAATGCCTGCTCCTCCGGGGATAGGACATACTCGTTCCAAATCCTCGGGCCGTAGAGGCTCTTCCCTTTCAGCCTATGCGCCAGGCTTCCTTTCCACCCGTGGTAAACGTAGTTCATGTTGTGCCATGCAGATGTGCCCGTGCCCCCCTCCGTGCCGAAGGCTCCGGTGAGAGCGACAGCTGCCAGGATTAAGGCCCTACCGGTCATCCAGCCGCCGTAGGTCTGTCCTGGCCCTCTCCACTGGTGTATTGATATCGCAGTACCCGCCCTGGCTATCTCCCTGGCGACGGCCCTGATCAGCTCCGCCCCCCTCCTAATTTCGTCGCTCGAGGGCATCTGGGGTGGCGGCGTCCTGGCGTTGAGCCTCGTCACCCACGCGGCGTACTCTGGAGTAAAGTTAGAGAGGAACTCCCTGAGGAACGTCTTGAACCACTCGAAGGCCCTGTAGTAATCCCTGATAGCGTACCTGCCATCAGGGAGCCTCTCGTATATGTCGTCGGGCGGCGGGGTCTTGATGTAGCCCCTATCGAGCAGCCACCTAATTATCCCGTCCCTGTCCCTCACGAACCAGTCCCAGTTCACCCAACGCCTCACGAAGTCCCAGTTCACCGCGCCCAGCTCGTTGACAAGCACGTTCGCCACGGCAAGCCATAGCACGGTTTCGGTGCCGGGCCACGTGGAGAGCCAGTAGTCCGCAAGAAGGTCGGTGTGGAAGTACTTCTCCCTAACCGATACGACCTTGGCCCCATTGAACCTCGCAATTGCAGCCCTGGGCCCGTGGCTCATGAGGTAGTGACCGGTGTCGCCGAGGATCCCCTTCCCGTGAAGGATCATCAGCTTTGCCTTGAAGTAGTCCGGGCTATTCCTGTCCTTATCAGTCCAGGTTGCGTTCGCAAGCCTCTGCCCGGCGCTGCATAAGTTGGTGTGGCTGTGGAATGAGTGCTGCTGCTCCCACTTCTTACCCCAGCCGCCGTGGGTCACCCAGCCCTGCTGAAGGGGCCTCCCCTCCATCCAGTAGACTGTCTTAGACGCCTCGGGCCTCCCTAGGACTATGTACTCGTAGATGCCCTTGGCCCAGTACTCGGCGGCGATCTCCAGGGACTCCTCGTAGGTTATCCTGATCCAGTTGTCGTCGCCTCTCTCGCCTATCCTCCTACCCGTCTTCGGGTCTATCTTGGAGAGTATGAAGGTTATCCTGTCGGGGTTCGCTGCCGCAAGGGCGACTCCCTGGCCCTTGACGCAAAGGCCCCAGTTGTTCTTTACGAACGGATTGACCATGACCTTCCTTACTAGGTTCGTGTCCTTGTCGATCCACGCTATATAGTGGCAGCTGGTCTCGCAGAAGCCGCAAACTCCGCCTGTGGCTATGAAGTACCTCTTCTCCCTCCTCCTCGGCCAGTCCTTGCCCTCGTACTCCTTCCAGTCGAGCCAGTTGCTGAACCACTTCGGCCTAACCCTCTTCAGCCCCTCAGGGGTCGACAGCTCCACCTCCTGAGCGCCAGGCGCCTCCACGACGTCGCCGGGCGGTGGGACCCTGTATAGCTCTGCATGGCCCCTGACCCTGCCGGTCTCGCCCCTAACCCATACCTTGCCCTCCTCTACCTCTCTCAAGACCTCGGCTGAGGCCCTCCTGAAGACCTTGGGTGTAGTGGCAAAGGCTGCCAGGACTGCACCAAGCTTTATGAAGTCCCTCCTGGTAATCCTGGGGCCCTTAAGGCCCCCGAGGCTCTTCCCTAGGCTCATACTTAACCACCCCTACCCGCTCGACTCTTCCCTTGAGCCGAGGATCTCCTCGACGTAGGCCGGGTGGTGGTAGCGCCACCAGTGGAGCGGGACCCTGCCCCGGAAGAGGAACTGGCTCTTCAGCACAGGCCAGTTTATCGGGGCGACGGCCATCAGGAAGTGTATGGGGAGGGCTGCGAAGAACATGAACGCCCCTATCAAGTGTAGCAGAGACACGAGCCCCCTGACGTAGTCGCTCATCAGCTTGACTGCGAACCACTTCTCTACAACTAGGAGGAGCCCGCTCGAGCCGACGAGTATCAGGCCCACGACCACAGTCCATATCCATAGCTTCTGGAGTGGGTGATAAAAGCCCACCTTCGGCCTCTCCCTGGCCATGCCGAGCCTGTGCTTGATTATGCCCGAGAGGACCCTCAAGTCCTCCCTCGTAGGGAGGGCGAGCTTTATCGTATGGGGCCTCACCGAGGCGGCGAGCGCGATCACAACGCCCACAAGCATGAGTATCGGCCCGATGATGTCGTGGAGCCAGCTTATCAACTGCCTAGTAGGCGGGTTCGTGGGCAGGCCCAGGGCTCTGCCCCAGCCAGCGAATAGCTGGTCTTCCCCTATCTTGAAGAACAAGGCTAGACCCGTCAGGAAGCATAGGGTCATGCCTAGAAATAGGAAGAAGTGGGCGACCTGCGTGATAGGCCTGAACCTCACGAGACCAGCTTCGCCCCTACTCGAAGCCACGACTGCTACACCCCCTACTCGGCTGGGGGCCTAACGTAGGCGGTCCAGGCGGTGATTGCTCCAAGTATGATGAGGAGCGCGATGGCAGCCTGGGCCAGCCCGCTCCTAGTCTTCGCTACCACCTCGCTCAGCCTGGCGACCGATGGATCCTTGGTCAGCCTGATGCTTGCCCACATGCCTACGGCGCTGGGCTCCGGGTCGTAGGCGTCGATTGCTCCGGGCTGGACCCTAGGGTCAGCGTTGGGGTTCCATTTGGAGACGTCCAGCTCCCTGTCGACGAGTGCTGACTCCCATGCCGACGGCTCGACCCTCTTCCTAAAGGCTCCGGCGTCCGTCGATATCGGCCTAAAGATGCCGAGGGGAGCGAAGAAGAGTCTCGGCTTAACCACCTCAGCGACCTTCCCCACAGGCTTGATCTTGCCCTCCCTGTAGAGCTTGCCTATTAGAGAGTTGGGATCGTCCAGATCGCCAAATATCCGGGCACCGGTGGGGCACGCAGCCACGCAGGCTGGCTCGAGGCCCTTCTCCAGAAGGTGCTCGCAGAACGTGCACTTGTCAGCCTTCCCAGTCCTCGGGTCAATGTAGACGGCATTGTAGGGGCAGGCCCTCGTGCAAGCCCTGCACCCTATGCAGAGGTCCTTGTCCAGCGCTACTATACCACCTTCGGTGTGGTAGAGGGCTCCTGTGGGGCATGAGTTCACGCAGGGAGCGTTTTCGCAGTGGTTACACTGGGGCAGGTGGAGGAAGAAGCCGGTTATGTTCGGGTAGGTACCCTCATAGACCTCTGTGATGAAGAGCCTCCACTTACCCAGCGGTACGTCGAACTCCTGCTTGCACGCTACAACGCAAGCCCAGCACAGCATGCACAAGTCCTCAATGGTTGCCATGGCGTATCTAGTCAATACATGCCCACCCAGTTCCCACCATGTAATCGTTAAGTGATTATAATATTAAAACATTGTTTAACTTAAAACGTGCAGAGTATTCCACATTGCATGGTGAGCAGATTAAACTAGTAAGCATGAACATGGGAGACATGGGCTTCTAAACGAATGTTTAATAGTATTCAATAGTATACTAACTCTGTATACAAGGAGAAGGGTGCGGCTCCGGGCCAGGTGCACCCATCTTGCCAGTCCTGGAAAAAGGGGAGGAGGCACCGGCCTCGAGGTTGACGGCACTAGTGGCTAGTGTGTGGAGTCCGCTGGTGCCACCGCTTGATGAGGCTAGCCTGAGACTCCTCAAGGTTTACGCCCTACTTGACAGACCAATCAGCTTGTACAGGGCGGCCAAACTGGCTGACATGAGCTTCAGCCTGGCGTACAAGAAGGGATCCGCCCTTAGGGGGCTGAGGCTCTTAGATACTGTGGATGGGTCAAACTACCACATAACCGTAAAAGGGTGCATAGCAGCCCTCTCCAGGGCTGGTTTCACGCATGGGGAATTTCTCAGGTGCATCAGGAGGGTCTGGCCGATATCCTCAGGCGACCTGAGCGACGAGGAGCTTCTATCATTCCTTTACGTTCTCGGAATTGTGATGGCCAGAAGAGGGCTGGACATCACTAAGGCCACGATATGCGGGTTCGACGAGTCCTCAATACAGGTCTTCAAGGTGTACCTGAACGACGTAGTGGCTAGGGTGCTACTGGGGAGGAGGGTGACCGAGGCGGTCGAGGATCTCGCGAGGCGGTGGAGTGTAGAACCTAGGATAATCCTCAATGCCCTGAGAGCAGCCATTAAGGGGGTCCTCTCATTCATACCGCCAACGCTCGTTACGGAGAGCCACAAGATACTAGCCACACTCAACGGGGGCGCTCCGAGGCCTATTGCAGTGGTTTGCAATAGGAGGGGGTGCATGTACTACGAGGAAACCCTCGGCCTGACATGCCCCTCTATTTCGAGAGAACTCTCTAGGGCAGTCCATGGCAGAGCATACGCCAACGACGCTGCAGATGACACGGGGTGAGCCCTGCCTTTGAGGACTGGCCAGCCAGGCTTTGCCGTGCGCGGGGTAGTCAACCTGATATCCGCCTTCCCCCAGCTCGCCAGTGCCATCCTGATAGACAGGTATGCATTCTCGCCGAGCGTTGAACTAGAAATCAGGGGGTGGCCGAGGGAGGTCGGAGAGGCCGCGAGGAGGGTGAATGAGTCCCTCGACTGGGCTCTCCTAGAAGGAATACTCAGCTCTGCCTCAAGGGGGCTCCTGAGCGATAGCTACGCCTACACGCTCTACCATGACGCCGCCACCGGGGCGGTTAAGCCGTCAATCCTCTACAACTACCTCTCACTACTCTTCGACATAGGAGGGGAGCTGTACAGGTTCGTGTGGTGCGTGGAAGCAAGCCTGGCCAGGGCTGCCGCTGGTCTCGTAGGCGGCAGCCTGGAGGAGCTGAGGCGCGTCGACGCACTCTTTATACACGTCCTACAGGGACCTGTAGATGAGGATGAGCCCGAGGGGGCTGAGCTAGAATACTACGCCTGCACCCCTTCATGGGCCAGCCGCGCGCTCGGCTTGCTTGAGAAGCTCGCAACAGCAGCCCCAGGTATCGGCGACCCTGCTCCTACCCTCTCCAGGCTCAGGTCGTTGGATCCCGCGACGTACCTGCTCTTGAGGATGGCGGCGTACATTCCCCTGAACAGGGCCTTCACATGCCTCCGTGTGCTACTCGGAGGATCCTGGGGATTCTCCAGGGTTGAGGGCTTACTGGAGCCCGTTGGGGCCATGGCTGTGTTCAACTACTCCGCCCGGCCCAGGCTGAGGGTTGCGATAGAGACTGTGGAGTCAGGCGAGGTAGTCATGCGGGGATCCCGCTGGAGGCCCGACCTTGGCGCGGCTGTGGACGACTCGGGAGTACTCACGACATCCTGGGAAGGGGTAGCCACTCTACTCTGCGGCGGCTTCGAGGGCGAGTTGAGGGTTGTAGGCGACCCTCCGTTCGAGCCCAGCGCGCTCAACGGGCTCGGAGCAGTCGTCGAGAGGTCCGGGAGCGATTACAGGGTGATGGCACATGGTGGGGGCGAGGAGCGTCCACGTGGCGATTAAGAGGGTGGCCAGGAGGCTGGCCAGGCCAGCAAGGGCCGGCGTCTATATCTCCATACCGGACATGGTCAGAGTTGCAGGGGAGATAGACGTCCCACTACCAGTCCGGCAGGATAGGGAGTGGGTCGCCGAGGAGCTCCTCAAGGCTGCCCTCGACTACGGCAAACTCAGGGAAGCCTGCGACGCCCTCATATCCCTTGTCAAGGAGAGAATAGCAGAGGCCGAGGAGCTAGCGAGAACGTACGCCGGGGCCGAGGACCTGCTCAAGCCATACATTCAAGCCGCCCACGAGACAATCGAGGAACTCGAGAGACTCAAAGAGAGGGCTAGCAGTTAAGGTCAGGCCGCGCCCTAACGTGTGGCCTGCCGCCAGAATCCCTGTGGGGACCCCCGGGAATAGTTCCTGGTAGGCCTCGGAGGCAGCCCGCGGGGGCGGGCTAGCCCCCATTTAAGCCCCTCCCTGTCCTAGGGCTGGGAGGGTTGCTTTGGGGTGGCTTGGCCGGGACGTCATTAGCGTCCTGGATTTCTCGAGGGAGGACCTGGAGGCCCTCTTCAGCGAGGCTGACAGGGCGCGTCGGGGGGAGCTGGCCGGGGCGCTGGAGGGATACATTGTCGCCCTCGCCTTCTTTGAGCCCTCGACAAGGACTAGGATGAGCTTCGAGTCGGCGGCGAAGAGGCTGGGGGCGGAGACTATAGGGTTCACTAGCGAGGAGGCAACGAGTGTCGCAAAGGGTGAGAGTCTCCACGATACCGTCAAGATGCTTGACTCCTACGCAGACGCCATAGTCATCAGGCATAGGTTCGAGGGAGCCGCTACGTACGCCGCTGAGGTTGCCGAGCACCCAGTCATTAACGGGGGTGATGGGAGGAGCAGGCACCCCACCCAGGCATTCCTAGACCTATACACGGTCAGAGACCTATTCGGGAGCCCCGAGGGCCTCGTCTACACCATCCTGGGCGACCTGAGGTATGCAAGAACAGCCGCGAGCCTCATGGAGGCCTTGACTATTTACAGGCCGAGGAAGCTGTACCTCGTCTCGCCCCAGCTCCTAAGGCCGAGGAGGGAGCACCTCGACCTCCTCGAGAGGAGCGGCGTCCCCTTCGAGGTTCTCGGCGATGTCGAGGAGGTCATAGGGGAGACCGATGTACTCTACGTGGTGAGGGTGCAGAAGGAGAGATTCCCAGACCCCCAGGAGTACGAGAGGGTGAAGGGCAGCTACAGGGTGACGCCGGAGCTCCTCGAGAAAGCCAAGCCAACCCTCAAGGTCCTCCACCCGCTACCCAGGGTCGACGAGATAGACCCCAGGGTAGACTCCACGCCCCACGCCGCCTACTTCCACCAGGCCTCCCTCGGGGTCCCCCTAAGGATGGCCCTACTCAAGCTCATACTCAAGGGGTGAAGGAGCCATGGCTGAGGGGAGCGGCTCGAAGCTACTCGTCTCCAAGATAAGGGAGGGCACCGTGATAGACCACATCCCAGCCGGCCGCGCTCTAGTGGTGCTCAGGCTACTCAACCCACCCGGGGACGCGAGGGTCGCGATAGTGATGAACGCCGAGAGCAGGAAGCTCGGCAGGAAAGACATAGTCAAAGTAGAGGGCGTCATACTGTCGCCAGAACAGACCGCAGCGGTGGCCCTCGTCGCGCCGAAGGCGACGATCAATATCATACGGGACTACGTGGTAGTCGAGAAGAGGAAGGCGTCACCCCCCACGGTGGTGGAGGGGATCCTCCGCTGCACAAACCCAACATGCATAACCAGGAAGCCCGGGGAGCCCGTCAAGCCGAGATTCAAGCTGGTCAAAGAGGAGCCGGTGACGCTCCAATGCACATACTGCGGAACCATAATAACGCAGGAGGAAGTCGTAAACCAGCTATACGGGTAACGCCGAAGGATAGTGTCGACACACAGCATGCATGCTCTCCACTCCATCATCATTCGGTGGTTTAAAGGCGGTGTACCACGCGGGAGTAGGGACTACTACTGTAGAACAAATAACAACGCGAAGAATAGTAATAATATGTAAGGTTAATTATGGTAAGTTACGTCGGGGTTGGAAGCGTCCCTGGGAAAGAACTCTGCCTTTGGAATTCACGTGAAGTATGATAAGGTGAGCGACGCACTTTATATAAAACAAGGAAAGGCGTGATCGCCGATTCCGAAGAGCTTGCGCCAGAGTGATTATGGACTACAGTGAAAGAGGAGAAGTTATTGGAATAAAAGTCCTAGGATTCTCTAAAAAGCGAGCCAGCTTATCCAGGCTTGCACTTGAGGGACCGGAGGCCCTTCTCGTCGAAGCTCGTTTGGGTTAATTAATGAGGGTGTGCGTGGGTTGTCGTGGAGGCTAGCATGAAGCCCCGCATGCAGGGGTTCAGACTCAATCGGTTGCCTGGAGTTTACCATTACCTGGATGCCTGTAGACTCAACTTCACGAGTGATTGTGGTAGGGTATTGGGGATTGACCCAGGCTTGAGGGCAGCGGGGGTGGCAGTTGCCGAGAAGAGCGGCGGCTCGTGGCGTGTTGTCTACCGTGGAACACTCGCCCCGCACGATCTCATGGACTCACTCCCAGAGCTTGTGAGGGGATCCTGCGCCTGCGGCTTAGATTCGCCGCTCCAGCCCCAGCCTCCCGGAGGCTTCAGGATCGTGGAGAGGGCCTCACTGAAGCTAGGGGCTAGGCTCTTGCCGGGCTGGGCCTCGATGAGGAGGCTTGCAGTCCTCGGTGTTGCCATCGCGGCGCTGCTCCAGGAGGCTGGAGCGGTCCCAGTGGAAACCCACCCGTACACTGCATCTCTCCTTGCCGAGACCCTCCACTCTGG
>JALURD010000215.1 GCA_027057815.1 Acidilobaceae archaeon
AGTAGGGTGTAGGTTACGCGGGCCAGAAACCCCGGCTGAGCCAGCCTGCTGCAGTAAACCCGAGGCAACCCCCTGGAGAGGCAGAGGGACTTCACAGCCCCCAAGACCTCTATCCTCCCGGGCCCGCGCTTCTCACCTTCGAGAGGGCGCCTGAACCGCCTGACGCCCGCCATGTAGCCAGCCACAGCCATGCCAGCGGCTAGCGATAACGCAGCGAGCAGTAATGCCGCCTGCTTTGGTGTTAGCGAGTTGAGAACTGTCGGCTCGAAGGCCGCGTAAATCTGGCCTATAAGCGATAGAAGGAATGATGGGTGGAGCACTGTAGAGAGCTTCAAGCTCTTCCCTATATAGAATGACACTATGAACGCCACCGTCACCCCTTCAGAAGGGGGGCCGGCAACGCTCTCTATGAGTGTGAGCGAGTGGGCTAGGTAGTTTCTGCTAGCGTTAACCATGTAGTTCCTGGTGAAGTCACCGTCGCCAACCACCGCGAGCTTCATACCGCCTCCAGGACATTCGATTACATAGGATAGAGGCCTCCAGGCGTTGGCCGCGTATATGAAACCGTAGACGCTGAGCTTTGCGTTCTGCCTCCCATAGATGTAGGGTGGAGCGGGTGGCGTTGAGGCGTTTCCGGTGAAAGGCGGGACGTCAAGGCCTCCGCCAAGTGTAACTGTGGCCGCCGTGGCGAGTGGTAGGAGAGCGACTGGGCTTTCACCGTAGCCGTTAAGGTATAGAGTTCCCACGGCTGTTTCCAGGCTGGGGCCTTCGCCTGGCCTTGCCTGGACGCCGCAGAGGCGTAGGAGTCTAGTTAGCAGGGCTAGGCTGCCTGATTCATGCATCCTTTCATCCGCTAGGACTACTCCGAAGTACTCGGTGGAGGCTGCATAGCTTGCCAGCAGGTTTACGTGCGCCCTAGCGACTCTCTCCGGGGCCACCACTACAACAACAACCCTGCTAGGCGAGTCGACTAAGAGGTCCGAGACGTCGGCATACACTCTAACGTCATAGCCCATCCTAGCCAGTTCGCTCATTAGGAGACTTGTCCCCGTGGGGAGGGTGTTCAGTGGCGATGCGCTCAAGGGCTCGGTTGATATGCTTACTGCAACCTCCTTGGGCGTGGCCTCGACGGCGCCTACGATGGCTATCAGCACTAATAGTAGTGCTATGATGGGTCTGGGGATTACCTCTTCCCCGCGAGCCGCCATCTCGCCAGCCTACCTCCCCTGGCGCACTCCTCAACTCTGAATTCTCTAGGGTGGCCGCCGTAAACCTCGGCTTCGTAGGCTTCAGTCTTATCCTCGAACCATGCTCTGGCGTCGGGGTTTAGGAGCTTTTTGACCGCGTTGAGGTACTCTCTAGGCGTCTCCCACGTGGTCTTCCTCCTACCCGTCTCCGACTCCACGCTCTTCAAGGCCTCTCTATAGCACTCCCTGGCTGTGACCTCGAGCCTCCTATACCTCGCGATACTGTATAGCAGGCCCGCCAGCCTCGCCGCGGACGAGGCGGCCGCCCATATGACGCCCCTCACGGCGTATGCTACTACACCCGCGAAGGCCACAAGCAGTATCTTGCTACTGGGCAGGCTAGGCTTCAAACTGAGAGCCGGCCGCCCGCCCGCTGACCCAGTCTCCTCTAGGGCCTCGCGGGCCCTAACCAACATATCCAAGAGCCTGTTAACGTCGACTCCCACTTCACTGGGCGCTTTACCGGTTATCTCTACACTGGAACCGACACCCCCCGCTTGGATGCCCCCTCCTTCGCCGGGGCCTACATTGATTGCCGGAGGCTCTATGGATGGCAGTTCGACCGGTGGCGACTGTGGGATCTCCGGGATCCCGCCTGGCTGCTGGGTCCCCGAGGGTGACTTGAGGGCTACGGAGACCGGTACCAGGACACTCTGGCCTGAGGGCTCAGCGGATACTAGGAGGTACACTAGATCGAAAGCGCCACCGGAGAAGTAGGCCAGGCCTGGGTAGCAGGAAACGAGGAGATACGCCTTGCTCTTGGCGTCCCTGAAAGCTTCCCAGTCCCCCCTCAAGGCCGATGAGGCCGCTGCCTCCATGTAATCCGCTATGTCTCGGAGTAGCTTCCCCGGCTCCATGCTGGGCCCCTTACAGGCCGGAAGCGGGCTTGGGGAAAGAGCTACGGTGAAGCCTTGCCTGTCAGCTTCGGTCCTCAGTACTTGAGCGGCGAGGTTTAGCGAGGCTACATAGTCGTCGAGGGGCATCTCGATGTACGTCTGAGCGGATACCATTAATAATGATGAGTGAATCCCTGCAAGTATGATAGCCGCTAATGCAAGCACCTTCAGGCTGGCTGCCTTTATGAACTGCAAACCCTTGCCGACCTCGCCGCTCTTAATACAACTGAAGCTACGTGCCTGCTATAAAGTGACGGCCAGACTACTCTTAGAATTCTCACATGAAGGGGGAGGCTAATCCTGGCCCCGGCGGCTCTGGGGTGCCCTCCTCCTCCTAGGGCTGATGCCACCTTCTGCACGTCGACTCTCCTACTCCTTAGGCTTATGGCCCCGTTCTCCCTCGCTATTACCGCTATGTCGGCCTGGAACCTGTAGAGAAGCGCCGCTCCTATCATACTATTAGACGGAGGCCCCTCCTTCTTGTAAACCGCTGCTACCCTACAGCCTCCATTCTCTTTAACGTGAACAGAGCTTAGGATCTTCGAGAAGCCTTTAAGCTCGCCATTAATGTATTCTTCAAGTCTCTCCTGCATCTCGTCGTCCCAGAGGATGCCTGAATACAGTTTCTCGAGGAACTTGGCCCTCCATTCCTCGTCGTCTCTACGCCCAAGTACTCTAAAAAGCTTGGGTGCCAAGTGGTGCGTCCAGCGCCAGAGATCCGCAGCGCAGACCGCCGAGACAAGTTCCCTGGTGTACTCGTCCACCTCCACGCCCCTAAGCTGTGAAGCGTACCTAGCTACAACACCGGTGGCGCAGGTTGAGCGGTCTATGAACAATTTAACGCCTACACTCCTGACCCTATCCGCCTCCTCACCCCATACGTGGTGGTCGTACCACTCTATCTCCACTCCTCTCTTGGCTAGGTTCTCTATCAATGCAAGGAGGCCGTCGAATATAGAGGTATTGACGCCTAGATCCATTATGGCTAAGACGTCGCCTGAATCTATATGCTCGGCATAGTCTTCTATCACCTCGTTGAGATTGTATGGCTCCGCGTATAACACTGTTGCATCAGTGGGCTTGAGCCCCGTGATTCTGAGGTATACCGCCGCGCTTGCCACGCCGTCGAGGTCTGTGTGGGTCACAATGAATGTATGCCCCATCAGCTACACCTCTAGGCCAGCCTTTCTCGCCTCTTCGACGATTAGCGGCTTTAGCTCGTCGTACGTGGATTGAAGGTCCTGAGGGATGACCTTGGTCCCACCAATGGTTAGCATGAAGTTCGCGTCCCCAGACCACCTGGGGACGACGTGCACGTGCACATGGCCCTCAATGCCCGCTCCGGCTTCGCGGCCAATGTTAATGCCTATATTGAATCCATGGGGCTTGTAGGCTCTCCTCAACGCTCTCAGCGATGCCTTAAGGAGGAGCCCGATTTCAACCATCTCCTCCGGGGTCAGGTCCTCCACGGATGGGACATGCCTCTTCGGAACCACCATGAGGTGCCCTGTATTGTATGGGTACTTGTTTAGTATGACGAATGCCTTCTCGCTCTTCACGAGGACGAGTGCCTCCCTCTCGTCCATGGCTAGTGCCTCGCAGAATATGCACTTCTCGCCCTCCCTCTTCTTCACTGTGGTCCTGATGTATGCCATCCTCCATGGAGCCCAGAGTATCCTGAACCACCTCGGCTGGCTGGTCACGGCGTCAACACCTCCAATAAACTCGCTATGGGCGTCGCACCCAGGAGGTATGCCGCGACGAAGCCTGGTAAAATGAAGGCTATAAACGGGAAGCCGGGAGACGCCCAGATGACGTAGTCCTCCCCCCTCTCCGAGGCTATCCTTGAGAGTTGCTCGTGGGGATCCTCGGCCACGCAGCCACCCCCCTCTTCCAGGCCAGTGAGAGGGTACCACCAGGGCCTCTTCCAGGCGTCCCTGACCGTTGTCGCGATCCCGAGGAAGCAGTATGGGATCTTCCCACCAGCCCTAGCTGCTACCCGCCTGTTAGCGGTTGCATTGTAGACACAGTAGGCTATGGAGAGGGAGGCCTCAGCGGCCGAGGCGTAAAGGAGAGTGGCCAGAGCAAGGGGAAAGCCATCTCTGGCCGCTGGCAGGGCGTAGGCCACAAGTGCGATGGCAAAGAAGTCGGCTCCACCGATAAGGCAGAGGTACACCACCACGCCAAGAACTCCGAGAGCAGCCAGGTTGCCCAAGATTACGGCCAGACGGGCAGGTGAAGACAAAGCCTCAGCCCAGCAGAGGACCGCGAGGGGCGAGGCTAGGAAGAACGCCGCCGCCCAGTAGTATGGGTCAACCTCCCTATACTTCACGTCCCTGTATGCAGCGTAGCCCAGCAGGGCCCCCACGATGACCGCCTGTACCCCACAGTAGTCCGCTGTCAGCCACGCCAACAGGTGACACCAAGCTGAAAGCTTCACCAGCCAGCTCAGGCCACGGTGCGATGAAAGGGCCCCTAGAGGAATAATTACGTTTTAGCAATACTTACAGTTAAGGGTGCCTGGAGTGGCCTGTGCTCCGGAGTGGCTCGCCGGGATTCTTCACGGGCAGGCTATGAGCCCGGTGAAGCTGCCCCTGGAGTCCAGGAACGCTCAGAGGGTTGCCGAGAGGCTTCAGCCAGCCCGGGGTGAAGGGTTCTACGTGTGGCTGGTATCTCGCAGGGGATCCTGCTACGCCTGCATAGTCTATGGGGGATCCTATAGGGTAGACATGGGCAGGGGGCCTGTGAGGGATCCCCTCAGCGGTTTAACTATATCCCTGCCCGAGCCTTCAGGATGGGTAGACGGCCATCTAGTCTGGAGAGCTAGGTGGAGGGGAGGACTACTACGGGTTGACGATATTAACTGCCACGCCGTCGCGTGGCCCGACGGGATGGTATCGTGCGGCCCTATAGTGTGCCGGGGAGTAGAGTGCCTGGAGGCCTGCAGGGCCGCTACTCAGGGTCCCTGATGCCCCACTCGGTTATGGCGAACACTGTCTCCCCTTCGGGGAGGTGCGGCGCATCTACTACCCTAGCGATCCTCCTGTTCCCCCTACTCTTCTTGAGGTAAACCCTTACTCCCGGCGCGTGGCCTAGCACATGGCCTCCAACGGCCTGAGTGGGATCGCCGTAGAACACGTCGGGCCTAGCCATTACCTGGTTGGTTATCACCACGGCCACATTGTATATCTCCGCGAGCCTCATCAATTGGTGTAGGTGTCTGTTCAGGAGCTGCTGCCTCATGGCCAGGTTCTCTCTGCCTGGGAACTCCGCCCTGAAGTGACTCGTGACAGAGTCGACCACGATTAACTTGATGTTATCCTTCTTGACGAGGTCGAACAACTCGTCCACTATGGCCATCTGATGGTGGCTGTTAATGGCTCTGATCCAGTAAATGTTCTCCATAACCTCGTCAGGGTCGAGGCCTACACCCCTAGCCATCTGCTCTATCCTCTCCCACCTAAATGTGCCCTCGGTGTCGATGTAGACCGCCTTCGCGGCTAGCCCACCCTTATCCTCCGGGAGCTGCACGTTAACGCTGAGTTGATGGCATATTTGGGTCTTACCAGACCCATACTCCCCATAGAACTCTGTTATCGTCCTCGTCTCAACGCCTCCGCCAAGGAGCTCGTCAAGGTTCTTGCTTCCCGTGGTTATCTTCCTTACCTTAAGCCTCTCTTCCTTAAGCTCTCTAGCCGTTTTGAAGCGTATGTCAAGCGCCTCGCGAGCGGCCTTCACTATCTTAACTGCCGCCGGCAGCGATATCCCGGTTGCAGCAGAGATCTCCTGAGGAGTAGCGACTGCTACAGCTTCGATGCTGGTGAAACCGGCTTCTATAAGCTTCTGGGCCGTGGATGGCCCTACGCCTGGCAGGTCTGTAAGATCTTGTATCCTCCTCTTCTCATCAGCCACCCTTCAATCCACCCGTATCATGCACTCTCAGCGGGTGGCGGCTATAAGCTGGCAGGGTCGCTTGTAGCCCCTTAGGGTCGGGGGCCCCGCTGGAGTAGACGGCGGGTGCCCGGACTAGCCTGCTGAGTGAGGGGTTGGGCTTGAGGCTGCTACTGCTCCACTCGCTTGAGGCTTGGTTCAAGGCTGTCCAGGAGGCTATACCGGACCCTCCTGACCCTCCCCTCGAGGCCAGGCTGGGCGAGTGCGTGGTCGCGTTTGTGAGTATAGAGGATGGAGACACGCAGGCTGACGTTGCAGGCGCGGCTGAGGAAATCGTTAGGCATGCGGAGAGAGTCAAGGTTGGCAGGATACTAGTCTACCCCTTCGCCCACTTGAGCCCTAGCCTGGCGTCGCCCCAGGCGGCGTACAAGATACTCCTCGCCCTCGAGGAGGAGGTCAAGAAGAGGTTCAAGGGTGAAGTCGTGAGGGCGCCCTTCGGCTGGTACAAGGCCTTCAGGATCCACTGCGCGGGCCATCCCATGTGCGAACTCTCAAGAACAGTGAAGGCATCGGAGTCCGTCTTTTTCAGGGGAGAGCCCCTCCAAGCAGCTGCCGCGCGGGATCCCGTGGCTGCAGCCCTTGCCTCAAGGAAGCCGTGGGATCAGGAGGCGGTCAAGCTGCTGGCAAGGTTTCAGCTCCAGCCCATGGGCATGCTAGGGAGTATAATGGCGGACGCCCTGGAGGAGTGGCTACTGTGGAAGTCCGGGCTCGCCTCCACGGGCTACACGAGGCTTCCGGGGACGCGGAGGGACGGCGACTCGGGAGAGCAGGTCGTCAAGGCTCTAGTGAGGCGGTGCATAAGCATCGCCGAGGAGGGCCTCGACGGCGCAGTAGCGGGCCTTGGCGAGGGCTCCATAGTCTCATGGCGCGCTGAAGGGGATCCCGGCCTCGAAAAGCTACTCGTTGAGGCTTCGAACCTCCTCGACGGGCGCCTGGTAAGAGTAGGCCTCGGCAGCGAGTCAGACCTCTGGGTTCCAGCGGCTAGGAAGTACAGCGGCTACCTAGTCCTCTACAAGTCACGGGCGGGATCCCTAGTGCCCCTAGCGGCATGGGTGGACGGGGTAGCCTGTGTGGGGCCCACCGACCTGGCCGTGAAGTCGATACTCGACGCCGGCCTTGCCGCTGCTGAGGCTGGGTCGACCCCAACGCTTCCAGTATGGCTTGCACCTATACAAGCCGCCATCATACCAGTCAAGGATGACCACCTGGATTATGCTAGGCAGGTGGCCGAGAGACTTGCCTGGGAGGGCATCAGGGCCTACCTCGACCCCCCAACTAGGGGGCTCGGGGCGAGGATAAGGGCCGCCGCCCGCCTGTGGACGCCCTACATCGTCGTCATAGGGAATAGGGAGGTCGAGAGCAACACCGTAACTGTTAGGAGGAGGATCCCCGGAGCGGAGCAGGAGTCCATGAGCGTTGACGCCTTCATTGAGGAGATTCTCGTCCAGACCCGCCTGGGGCCCCGCTGGTCCCTTCTACCGCCTCCTCAACCCTCTCAATAACGACGTGGAACGTGTTCTTTTTACAATAGGGGCAAAAGTGGTAGAGCTTCCCCATCTTGTCCAGCCTGAAGCTAACGGGGAGAATCCATTCCCTACCGCATTCCACGCATCTCAGCTTCCACCTTGTCATGCCTTTACACTCTCCTGCTGCGCCGCAGCTAACCCGCTCCTCACGTCAGCTATTAACTTAGCCTTCTCCAGCACCCCGCGCAGGCTAGGTTCAAGCATGTACCTGAGCATGTAGGCCACATTAAGGGGTATGTAGATCTTCTTAGACTCCTTGAAACCGCAAGCTAGGCACGAGGCTTCATAGGAGAACCTAGCCGCCTGGACTCCTGCGTCGTCTATTGGTGCCTCTACCTTGTAGTTGTACACCGCTGGCCCGCCGCAGCGTGGGCAGAGCCCCTCCCTTTCGATGCTCCCTGTTACTACCGGCATACCGTTACACCGCCTATGCCCAGACGAGGATAGGGCGTATAGACTATTTAGAGGGTCTCCCCCCTAGGAGCCTCCTCGCTCTAAGCATCCTCACCACTTTTCGCAGTGTCTTCCTAACCCTCCACCTCCTACCTATGCTCCCGAAGAGCCTGTATGCCGTTGACCTGATGCTATTAGTCCTCGTCAAATCTTCCAGTATCTTGACATCCTCCTCGTCGAGGTCATCCCTTAGATATCTCAGCGCAAGCCTCGCTATGTCAGCGGGGTCAAGACCCATGTATGGGTCCTCCACCGGTAGATCGTCCAGTCTCTGGATTACCTCCAAGTGTATAATAGTCACGACGTCGCTAGCCGTTACCTTACCATAGACCTTCTTCAGAGCCTCTATAAGCTCCCCTACACTCGAGAACCCGTCTCTCCTGGCGTCCTCCTCTGTCAGTTCCGACACCTTCTTGTACTCGACCTTCACGATGCGGGCTTTGGCGAGGGGTCTACCATGGCCGTGTATTATTACCTCGTCATACTTCGGCCTGAACACGCCCAGCCTGATCGTCGTCGTCTTTGACCCCGCGAGCAATTTATCCGCATAAGCCCCCCTAATCATCAAGTGCCTCCCAATGTAC